>NZ_JBQAIK010000015.1:0-11521 GCF_051905915.1 Actinotignum sp. UMB0459
ATGGCACGACGCTTCCTCGCGGCCCTGGCCGCCGCCGCACTCACCGCCGGAATTGCCCCGGCAGCCGCGGCCGCCCCGGATGACGGAAAGATTGTCACGACGACGGCGCACGTGGACGCCCCCAAGGTTTTTTGGGAAAACGGTACGTTCGTGCTGAAAAACGAAGCCTATGACGAGCTGTATCCGCTGGAAAAGACCGTCAACTGGGTGGGGCGCGGCTACGCGCGCAGCGGCTCGAATAAGGGCGGGCAGCAGTATATTTTCCTCCCCCCGGATAACGAAGCTTACGGACACCTGCGCAACGTGGCCGAACGCTGGTATTCCGCGCCGGGTATGCCCAGCGGCCCCTTCCCCATCTGGGCCGGCTTCGGCGCGGACGCAGCCATTCCCGTGGAGCAATTCCGCAACGGCACCTTCGCACTCGAGCTGACCAAGTTCGACGGTCCGGGGCGCATGGAAGCCTTTATGACCAATATGGACCTCTACCTCCCGCTTTTCTCGAGCCACGAGCCGGGGCGGCGGGTGTCTTACCTGGTACCGGGCAGCCATACCCATAACGAAACTGCTTTCACCAAGCCGGGGCGCTACACCCTGACCTATCGCGCCATCGCGCGCGGAGTGGACGGCAATATCATCGCCTCGCAGGAGATTCCTTTTGTGTGGCAGGTGGGTGGCACCCGCCCGGCCAAGGAGGCGGGCCCCGATCTGGCCACCGCTTTCAACGCTGCCCCCACCGGGGATACCTCCGGCTACCGTTTCTCCCTCGCCCCCTACGCGGGGCGCGAGCACGACGGCGATGATCAGCTCACCGAGCTGCGTTTCGATGCCGGTTCGGAAACGGTGCAGGGGAAGGTGCAGTTCTTCCTGGACGGCTACTTCCTGGCGGAAGTCCCGGTAGAGAGGGGGAAGGCGCGCTGGGCGGAGATGATCGGTTCGGGTGCCTCGAATTTCCAGGCTGTTTTTGTGCCGACGGCGGGAGGTGGAACTCCTGGCGGGGATACCGGCACCGCCTCCGCTACCCGCGCCGCCGCAGCTAACATCGCCACTGGCGCGCGCTGGGTTTCCGCCACGGTTTCCTACACTTTCGGGGCCGCAGAGGCCGCCACCGCGGAGAGTGCCGCGCAGCTGCCCGAGCCCCATTCGCAGGATCCGGCGCCGGCTTTTGTGAGCGGAGAGTATACGCCGTCGTCGTACGACTACACGGTCCGCACGGAAAAGACGGCCACCGGAAACGTAACCACCTCGGTTGCTTTCGCGGACCCGAAGGTGCGCGCGCATGTGCACGGCGGCTACTACGCAAAAGCGGAGGATAAGTACCCGGATTGCGAAGTGAATATGGTGACGGATTCGCGCGGCGTGGCGAGCGTGACCCAGGGGGATGCGTGGTGCGAGGGTTACCATCTCAAGCTCAGCATCGAGCCGCATCCGGACGTGAATATGAGCGCGGCAGCCGATGTGCATTTCGGCACGATGAACCTGAGCGGCCCGCAAAGCTATTCCGGGCGGCTCGCCGCGGCTCCCGCAATTGGTACCGGCACCCAGCCGGCTCCCGGGCCGCAGCCCGATCCAGCACCGGGGCCGCAACCGGAGCCCGGCCCGGCCCCTGCGCCGAACCCCGGGCCGAATCCGCCCGCACCGGCACCCACGCCTTCGGTGTCCCCTAGTGCTCCCGCACCGGCGCCCACGCCGAATCCCGCCCCGTCGCGCACCATCTTGCGGCGTGGCCACGTGGATCTGCAGGCAGTGGCGGGCCAGGCCGGCCAGAATGGCCCGGGAATTACCCTCAAGGACGATACTCTTGAGCACGCGACCACCTCGGTGCAGCGTGATGTGAGTACCGTGGCGCTGGCGGTTCCCGATTCGGCCAAGTCCCCGCGGGCAAAGGGCGCGGCTTTCAATTTCCTCGGCGCGGAGGGCACCCGGCTCTACCAGCTGCCTCAGAACTGGGACCGTTCGCATATTTGGCCCGGGTGGTCCACGGAGAGCTACCGCAAGCCCACGCGTTTCCACGTGGAGCCGGAGTCGATTCCCGCCGGCGCGCAGTATCACGCCTACGCGCTGAGCGGTTTCGGGAACGTGGACCGGCTTTTCGATACCGAACGCACCGCCCTTGACCTGCCCGATCCCACACACCAGCACGCCGGCTGGGCTTTCACGCAGCCGGGCGTCTACGTAGTGCGGGTGTGGTACGACGACGACGCCGCTTCCGCGGCGGAGCGCGGCACCGCGACGCCGGTGGCGGATCCCGGAGCTCGGGCCAAGCGCCTGGTGTTCCTGGTTGGAGATGAGACCATCTCCGGCTACGAGCAGGGCACCGTGAGCATCCCCGGTGATCCCACCGCTCCCGAACCGGGCGGTGCGGATAACCCCTCCACAGATCCGACCCCGGGTGGGAATCCCAATCCGGGTGGGAATCCCGGTGGCGCGCCGAATCCTGGCGGAAACCCCGGAGGTAACCCTGGCGGCAACCCAGGCGACACCGTCAATCCGGGTGGTGGGCCCACGCCGGGCACCACTCCCGCACCGCAGCCGTCCTCCGCACCCAAAACTCCAGGAGGTACTACCACGCCAAAACCGAATCCACAGCCGGGTATACCCGGCATGGGAAATAATTCCGGAACCAAGCCGCAAACACCGGCCGGGCCGCCCGCCCCCGCTCCGCTTCCGGAGAATCCCGGAGCGAAAGTACCGCCGCCGCATGGAGACGCACCGTTAAACCCGGGCGGTGGAGCCACCCTCACGGGCAACCGGGCTGGTGGCGCACCGCAAGCAGGCGGAGGCGGAGCACCGCGCCCCCTCTCCCCCGCTCCGGCGAAGGCTGGCGGGCCGGCGGCCGGAAAGCCCGCCGCGCCCTCAGCTTCTCCTTCCGCGAGCGCCACGCCTAACGCCGGCGCGCCGTCCGGTTCCGCCTTTGTGGGCATGCCGAATGGCGCGGTAGGTCCGGGCGGCGGCTCCGGGGCTGCTGGCGCGAATGCCGACGCTTCGGCAAGCGGCTGGGATCGGAGCATTAAGCTGAGCACCCTGGCGAAGATCATGGGCGTTATTGCTTTGTGTGCCCTGTGCCTGGGCGGCGGCGTCGCCCTGGAACGCCACCGGCGCAAGTAGCACGCCTACGCACGGACCGGGCCATCACACCACCCCTCCTACACCCCGGCGCACCCGCAAGCGGCCGCGCCGGGGTGTAGGCTGATTTTGGCTGGGCAACGGTGTCGGCCATAGACGTAAGGAGATGATCTCGAATGAGCGAGAAAATTACCCAAACCGCGGGCCGTACCCAGCTGGGAGATTTCGCCCCACTTTTTGCCGAGCTTAATGACGATGTTCTTTTCGGGCAGGTGTGGAATCAGCCCGCCTTGTCTCTCAAAACGAAATGCGTGGTCACGGTGGTGGCGCTGATGTCCTCCGGCATCACGGATTCTTCGCTGCGCTATCACCTGGAGAACGCGAAGAATCACGGGGTGACCCGGGAAGAAATCGCCGCCATTGTCACGCACGCGGCCATGTACGTGGGCTGGCCGAAGGCGTGGGCGGTTTTCAATCTAGCTAAAGACGTCTGGAGTGGCGATGCTGAAGCTGCCGGCGCGGATGCGCTGAGCGCCAAGGAGCGTCACGCACGCGAATGCCTCTTCCCGATTGGCGCACCCAATGACGGTTTCGCCCAGTATTTCATCGGCCAGAGCTACCTCGCGCCGGTTTCCACCAGCCAAGCCCCCATGTACAACGTGACTTTCGAGCCGGGGTGCCGCAATAACTGGCATATTCACCACGCCTCGAGCGGTGGCGGTCAGATCCTTATCTGCATGGCCGGGCGCGGCTACCACCAGGCATGGGGCCAGCCGTTGGAAGAAATGCTACCCGGGGATGTTATTAATGTGCCGGCGGGTACGAAGCATTGGCACGGGGCCGCGCCCGATAGCTGGTTCTCCCACCTCGCTGTGGTAGTTCCCGGCACGGATACCTCCAACGAGTGGCTTGAGCCGGTGAGCGATGCGGAGTATGCGCGGCTGGCTACGCGTAATTAAAGCTGCACACCGGACCGCAAGTAGAGGAACGCAGATTAGATCCACACTCCCGTTCAGCCTGATCAAAACCATGTAGCAGGGCTTTCCCCTAAAGAAGTTTAGATCGGAAATAAATAATCACCCTAGGCTATTGCATGTAATCTAGGTCACGTTATAGACTTAGCGAGTACACGAAAGTTCAATAGCTGCGGCGGAAGGGGGGCCATGCTTACCACTCGGAAGCTAACCCAGGGGTACTCCGCGTCGAATCCCGTCTTTAGCGGACTTGACGCGGAGTTTCCCTCCGGGGTCACTGCTTTATTGGGACCAAACGGTGCCGGAAAAACCACTTTATTGCGTACCTTAGCGGGGCAGTTACGGCCACACGAGGGCAGCGTTTATATTTCCGGGAAACCCCTCCAGAAAGCCAGCTGGCGCGAATTGGGGCGAAGCATCGGTTACCTGCCGCAAAAAATCACATTCGATCCCAGGCTCACTGTTGCGGAATTCGCTTCGTATATCGGCTGGGTGCGTGGCGTGGCGCGCTCAAATATTGATACCTCGGTGCGCACAAACCTCCGTGATTTCGATATTGAAGAACTCGCCAATAAGAAAATGGGAAGTCTATCCGGTGGGCAATTGCAACGAGCCGGATTGGCCGCCGCCAAAGTGGGCGACCCGCAGATATTACTTCTTGATGAACCAACGGCCGGCTTGGATCCGGTGCAGCGCGTAACATTTCGAAAACTCCTCGGCGCGCACCTGGCGGATACCGTCATCATCTCCACCCATCTCATTGAGGACATTGTTCGTGTAGCCGAAACTGTTCTGGTCTTCGACCAGGGCACTATCCGTTTTTCGGGAACGGTGGCGGAACTGGAAAGCCTTGGTAGCCACGCTGGCACTGATACGCGAGATATGAGCCTGGCGGAGGCGGGCTTTATGGCGGTATTGGCCGGAGAAACTCCACAGGGGAGCACGTCATGATTTTCTGGCCCTACCTCAAACGTCACCCCCATCTCATCAGCGCGCTCCTCACCCTGATAGTCGGAGCGATAGCGTTATGGCTCCTACGTGATTCCTGGTTGGGCTATACGAGTGCCACGGCAAATTACGCTCTCTGTGGTTTTATTTTCGGGATGCCGATGGTTTCTGCGATGCAGGCAATTCACTCCGAACGAATCCGTGCAGTAGATCTTCCCACGTGGGTGCCGTATTCCCCGCGTCGCGTGCTCATGCAGAACGTCAGCGCGCTGATGCCGGGACTCGTCACCATCCTCTTCACGGGAGCGGTGCTCAGTGGCGCCGCCCTAGGGATAACTACCATGACACGCGAGGAGCTCGCGCCGGTCAATATTCATCCGATCATCGGGTACCTATGCCTCGGATTCCTGGGGGTACTTATTGGCCATATGCTCGGGCGAATAGATACATCTAGCGCCGTACTCGCAGTGGGAAGCTTCGGGGTAATGCTGGGCATTGCCATGTTCACCACACAATATACGGTGCTAGAACCCTATATGGAGGTATCACTCCCCCAGCTCTACGCCCTTATTGCAGTGACAGCACTGGCCTTCATCCCCGCGCTTTTCCTTCCCCGGCGTTCCGGCTGGCATAAAAAGCAAAGTGTGGGCAGCTTGATATTTGTCTTTATTGCTGTTGCTACCCTCATCGCCGCCAGCACACTCTTCCCGGAGCCGAGCCAGCGCCGCGGCGCCGGCCAGGTATGCACCACGTCTCAACCTTTCCTGTGCGTATGGAAAGAACACGAACCCGCTTTGAGAACATTCACGAATATCAGCGACCGCATCCTGCCACTTATCCCCGAAGGGATGCCAGTCTTGGATACCTTCGAAGAATTCGCCCTCAACGGTAATCATGATGGCGCGCTAACCTTGAACTTTTCGAGCGCGGATATGGATGACGAAAGCATGCTCGTCACGGCGCTGGTATATCCCCTCACGAATCCGAGCTACGTTGAACGTTCGAATACCGATGCTGGCAAAGTTGCACGTGGAGATTTTACCGTGTGGCTCATGATGCGAGGCGCCCCGAATAAAACAGATAGTTCCTTTATTGCCGACGGTCATGATTCCGCGACAGTGGAACGCGCGCGAGCAATCACTGCGCTACCAGAGGCGGAACAGCGCGCCTGGGCTCAGGCGACGTATGCAGCATCTGTTGCTGATTTAGAGAGGTAGCACGATGCCCTCACACCCGTGGCTCATCTACCTTCGCGCTCACCGGGCTTTGAAGACATTCGGTATCACCCTCGCCGCACTCATCGCTATCTATTTACTCGGGGAAGACCACACCTTCCATTCGTGGGTCTCAGGTGGGACAACGCCGCTCGGCCGTATGCTCACCTTCTGCATACCCTTGGCCCTCCTCAGTATCATCGCCCCGCGTGAGGAAAAGGACTACTACGGCAAAGCTCCGGCGGGTATGTTGCTGACGGTAGGGTGCGGAATCGCCAGCGCTACTGCGGCATTAACCGGAGTTCTCGTGCTGCTTACTCACGACTCTGCCGGGCTCAGCCTACTCCGCCTTCACGTTGCGTGGCTGGCACTTGGAATCGTGAGTGCCTACTTCTTCGGCGCACGCCTCATGTGGGCGCTTCCCCTGGTGCTGGTGTTCCTGAGCGCAGCTTTTGCGCCTGATCGTGAGAGCACCTGGAATCTGGTGCAATCGCGGAGCAATAGCCCCTCGCTGTGGCTTATCGCTGCCGGCATGTGTGTAGCGGCAGGATTATGCGCGGCACTGTACTGCCGAGGCATCCGGCCGCGATACCTCAAGCGGTAGGCGGATGCCCGACCGCTTCGAAAGCACATCAGCTTTAACGAGGTGTGGGTGCGTACCGCGGGCTATAGGACAAAATGTGTTGGTTACGGTTTAGTAGGTTGGGTTCCATTTAGTCCCGTTGTGTAGATCGGTCCATTTAGTAGGGATATGTATGGTTTGGGTGGATGGTGACGCGCACGTGAATGGTGTGAGGGCAGCGGTGGTGTGCACCCCCCCCCCCCCCCGCAATTCAACTGACTCGGTCAGCGAAATCGCCTAAACAGTTTCTGAGCCTAACACAAGAAGCCATATTCAATTATTCAGTACGTAACCTTATATAAACCCCAGCGGAACAAGCCCTCCCCCGCGGGAATAACTAGCTTTTTATCAATCCGTTTCAAAGGTATTCACCAAGTGTTAACCCGCGGTGGCGCGCGGTTTTTAGTACCCCAGCCCCACTCCATTTACGTAGGCAGCACCGCCGCACGACGCCTTTTCAACATGCACAACGCAGCCCAACCCCGCCTCCCAGCGGCCTGAATAATAATACTTTCCGCTAGGGGCGATAGCGTCCAGATAACCCCCACCCCGCCCAGGCAGTACTAAAGTCCCGTGAAACAGGGGCGAAAACACGGGCGTGCCGGTGGCCGCAAACCCGCGTAGCGCCGCACCGTCGCGCGTGCATGCTTATTCAGAACCACGGCGCCTACCTGCGACTTCAGTCGAGAAAATGTACCCAATATCTCCTTCATGTCGCTTGTCGGGGCGGCCGCCCACGCGCAACATCCACACCGGAGGCCACCCCAACAGTCACATCCTCACTCCGGGACTTTAGGGCCGCGGCGCCCGGCGGTTGCGTCCCGCAGTCCCGCGGCCCCGCGCCCAGCACCCCTTTAGAACTCCCAGTCCTCGTCGGTGGTATCTTCCGACTCCCCAATAATGTAGGACGACCCGGAACCGGAGAAGAAATCGTGGTTTTCATCCGCGGCCGGGGAGAGCGCGGTAAGAATCTCCGGGCTTACCCGCGTTTCTTCCCCGCTGAAGCGCGCCGGATAGCCCAGGTTCATAAGCGCCTTGTTGGCGTTGTAGCGGACGAAAATTGCGACGTCGTCCATAAGGTCCACCGGCTCGTACAGCTCACCCGAATAGTCGAGTTCCATCCGGTAGAGCTTCTCGAGCAGCTCGAAGGTGAATTCCTTCATCTCCGCGCGCCGCGCCTCGCTGCATTCCTCCAGGCCACGCTGGTATTTGTAACCGGAGTAGTAGCCGTGCACCGCCTTATCGCGCAGGATGAGGCGAATAAGATCCGCGGTATTCATGAGCTTGCCGCGGCAGGACAGGTAGAGGGGCAGGAAGAATCCGGCGTACAGCAGCAGCGAGGAGAGCAGGGTGGAGGAAACCTTGCGCTTGAGCGGGTCGTCGCCCACATAGTGTTCCAGCACCGCCCGGGCCCGTTGCTGGAGCAGCGGGTTATCCACCGCCCACGTGTAAGCCTCCTCAATCTGGGCGCTCGAGGCCAGGGTGGAGAAAATTGAGGAATACGAGCGCGCGTGCACGGCCTGCATGAAGGCGATATTGGCGTACACGGCCTGTTCGTGTTCGGTATGCGCGTCCTGAATCTGGCTAATTTCACCAATACTCGCCTGTACGGTATCCAGCAGCGTCAGCCCGGTAAAGACGCGCATAACGAGGGTCTGTTCCACGTCGTTCATCCGCTGCCAGGAAGGCAGGTCATTGGAGAGCGGCACCTTTTCCGGCAGCCAGAAATTCGCGGTGAGCCGGCGCCACACCTCCAAGTCCTTTTCCTCCGGGACGTAATTCCAGTTGATCGGCCGGAAGGGCCCCTCGGGATGCTGGATGTACTGCGGCGGCATGAAAGAACGCAGGGTGTAATGCCGTCCATCGGGTGCGCTCATGACTTCTCCAATTTTCATCAAAACACTAGATATTGTGGTCACCTAAATTTCGACCACTAGATATAGTGTCGCATTGCGAGCGTCTAGGACTTAAGGCTCGCCGTAGTGGTGTATGTCATAACGACGACGCCGCTCCTTCCCCACCGGCACCCGGCCACACAAAACACCCCCGAGCCGGCGGAGAGCCAACTCGGGGGTGCACTTTGGTGATTCGCGAGATTTACCTCTTCTCGACGAGAGCCACGAAGCGGTCAATGTACCCGCGCACAAAGTCCGCGGTATCGGCCTTCAGCTTGCCGGACTCATCGAAGAGCTCCGGGGAGCGCCCCAGGAATACTTCGGGCTGCCCGGGCATGGGCATATCGAAGTAGGAGAGGGCAAGGCGCAGATTCTTCTGCGAGCTGTAGCCGCCCATGCGCCCCACCGAATGGCTGATAATGCCGGCCGGCTTATTCTTCCAAGCCACATCACTATTGGGCTTGGAGCCGATATCTACGGCATTCTTCAGGCAGGCCGGCACGGTGCGATTATTTTCCGGCGTGACGAAGAGGATGCCATCGCTAGCCTTAATGGTTTCCCGGAAGCGGGTATAGCTTTCGGGCAAGGGTACGTCCGTCACAGCGGCGTCGTCGTAATCGAAGTTGTAGAGCGGTAGGTGACCGATCTCCACAATCTCCACCTCGTAGCCCTCGGGGAAATAGCCGGCCACTTCGCTCGCGATTTTGCGGGCGTAGGATCCGCGCCGCAAACTACCCACCAGAATTGAAATCTTCATAAGTATCCCGCGCTTTCCGCTCGTATCTTGACTGGGTGTTCCGCGCCCGGCCGCCGCCAGCGGCACCGACGCGGACGCTGCCCCTATCATAGGCTAGGCCCGTTTGCGGGTGTAGAGCACCACTCCGCCCACGCAGAGCAGCGCCAGGGTGACCGAGAGCGGGTCGATAACTTCGGAACCGGAATGGGCGAGGTTATTCCCGAGCTTTTTACCTTCGCGTTCCAGCTGGGCGATTTGCTCGGGGGATAGCTCGCACGGCTGACCGTCCGCGGTGCGGCCTTCCCACACCGTTTCGGTCCCACCGCCGCTGGAACCGAACCACTGCTGGCCCACCAGCTGCCCGAAGGTACCCGATTCGAATACGGCCATCTTGCCGGGCCCGGACACGCTGGTCACGCTCAGGGTGAGTTCACCGGTGGTGGCCTCCCGGAAACTGGGATGCTGGGTATTCGCACCCAGCCACGGCACCCCGGAAACCTGGCTGGAGGAAATCATGTAGATGCGCTCGCCGGCGCCGGCCACGAAATCTATGCCGGCCGGGGCGGTGGTGGCCGCGGCCTCCCCCAGCCCGAAGCTCAGGGAAGCCGGATCGAGCCACTGCCCGGAATTATCGTCCTTGACGGCGGCGCGCAGCTGCCCGCCGTCTACCACGGCACCCAGGTCGTAATGGCCGCTATTGGCGGTGCCACTTCCCCCCACATTGAAAGTGAGGCTTGTGGTGGTGGATAGGCGGGTGCCGTCCTTCGCGGTGGCGTTCAGAGCCAGGCCCACCGTGTAGGTGCCCGGCTGGGTGAAGACCCAATTGGGGTGCACGTGGGTATTGGCCGGGATCGTATACGAACCACTGGCACCCCCGCTCGCGGCGCGCTCCACCGGGGTGGGGATGCAGATCGGCGCGGCGGGCGCTTGGCCAGCGGGCGCGGCCGGTCCGGGCGCTTGGGGAGCTTGACCGGCTGGCCCTTGACCGGCTGGAGCCTGCGTGGTGCCGCCTGGCGCCTCGGTACCCGGCGCACCGTTCGCACCGTTCGCACCGCCGGTTCCGGCCGTCGGGGTGCCGCTCGGAGCCGGGCCGGTACTTCCATCGCCCGCGCCCGGGGTGGATCCACTGCCCGGGGCGGCGGAGTCTCCCGGCGTACCCGCGGCGCCGTCGTTCCCATGACCGGAGCCGCTACCAGAATCGTTACCGGAACCGCCGTGCTCGCCACCGCGAGCGGCCGCAATCGCGGCGTCGCCCACCGCCCAGGTATAGGTGCGGGCGGGCGCGGTCAGGGTGCCGCCGGGGGTGTCCACTTCGGCGCGGACCGTCATGCGATAGGTGCCGGGCGCGGAGAAGAGCCAGTTGGCGTGCTGGTGCGCCGGTTCGGGCTGGGTAATAACGCTGCCTTGCCCCATCTGGAAATTCGGAGCGCCGGAGGCGTCGCGCAAGATCGGGTTGAGGGTGGCGAGATTCGTTTCCCATAGGAACACTTTTCCGGGGCCGTCGAGCTGTTCCACCACGAACCGCACCGCGGTGCCGCCCAGCTGGCGCGCCGCCCCGGAATCCCAGCCGGGCCAGACAATTCCGGCCTGCTGCACCTGGTCAAGTAGAAAGCCGGGTGTACCCAGCTGCGGAACCGCTGCCGATCTGGTAGTAAAAGCTTTTTCCGCCACGCCGATCACGGTTTCTTCTGGCGCGCGCTCCACTCCGGTTCCGGTGGCGTCTTCTTTGAGGTTGAGGGAAATGCTGCCGTCCGCCCCCGCGGCGATATTGAAGAGATCCATATGCCCGGAGGTGAGGACGGTGGGTTGAGCCGCCTGCGCGGGCGATGCCGGGGGCGTGTCCGGGGCGGCCTGCGCGGCAGGAAGGAATGCTCCCCACCCGGCCAGCAGCGCCGCCATTGCGCCCGCCAGCCCCGCCGCAGCACGCCGTGTGAGTGCTGTCATGACTTTCCTTTCCTTGCGGTACTTGCGCCCCCTAGCCTATTTGATAACAATAATGATTATCAATAAGGGTGTGATGTGGTAGTCGCTCGCGCGGCTTACCGCACACCGAAACGGAAAGAGAAAGA
>NZ_JBQAIK010000016.1:0-174568 GCF_051905915.1 Actinotignum sp. UMB0459
ATGGCACAAGTATGGAAACTTCACGGCGACGGTGTGCGCATCGCGCCGGGTGAGGTGGTTCAACCGGACGAACGGCTGGGGTGGCCAGCCACAATCGGCATTGGAATGCAGCACGTTGTTGCAATGTTTGGCGCAACGTTCCTCGTTCCCCTACTAACGGGTTTCGATCCTTCGACGACATTGTTCTTCACGGGATGCGGAACCCTTCTTTTTATCCTTATTACCGCCGGAAAATTGCCCAGTTACCTGGGCTCTTCTTTTGCCCTCATCGCGCCCATCGGTGCGGTGACCGGCTACACCCAGGGCGGCGGCCCCATTGATTCGCACGGGATGGCGCTCGCGCAGGGTGGCATTATTTCGACGGGCGCGGCCCTGCTGGTGGTCGGCCTCATCGTCATGGTTTTCGGTGCGGGGTGGATCGATAAGCTCATGCCCCCGGTGGTGACCGGTACGATCGTGGCGCTTATCGGCTTCAACCTGGCGCCCGCGGCCTGGAATAACGTCAAGGCGGCGCCGGTGACGGCGGTCGTCACTATCGTGGCGGTGCTCGCGGTGACGGTGCTCTTCAAGGGCATTATCGGGCGCCTATCCATCCTTATCGGCGTCATTATCGGCTATGTGTGCGCCTGCATCCGCGGCGAAGTGGACTTCAGCGCGATTGGCGATGCCAGCTGGGTGGGTATCCCCACCTTCCACGCCCCGGCTTTCGACGTGTCCACCCTCGGGTTGTTCGTACCGGTGGTGCTGGTGCTTATTGCGGAGAACGTGGGCCACGTGAAATCGGTGTCCGCGATGACCGGGCGTAATCTGGACGGCGTGACCGGCCGCGCCCTGTTCGCTGACGGCCTGTCCACCGTTTTCGCCGGTGCCGGCGGGGGATCGGGTACCACAACGTACGCGGAAAACATCGGCGTGATGGCCGCGACCCGCGTCTACTCGACCGCGGCCTACATCGTTGCGGCGGTGACTGCCCTGCTGCTGTCCATGTTCCCGAAGTTCGGTGTGGTTGTTGCGACGATTGCTCCCGGGGTGCTCGGCGGGGCGGCCACGATTCTTTACGGCATGATCGGGATGCTCGGGGTGCGTATCTGGGTGCAGAATCGCGTGGACTTCTCCGACCCGGTCAATCTCAATACCGCCGCGGTGGCGATGGTGGTTGCGATCGCGAACTACACCTGGGCGGTGGGGGATATGGTCTTTGAGGGGATCGCGCTTGGTTCCTTCGGTGCCATTATCATCTACCACTGCATGCGCGCGGTATCGCGCCTGCGCGGTACGTCCCTCGAACCGGCGACGCCGGCCTCGGCCCCGGCAGGTACCGAAGTTGTGGAAGGTCACCTGGAGCGGTCCTGGGATGTGCAGCCTGATGGCAAGCTCGCGCGCACGCCGGCGAGCCAGCGGGTGCAGAGCGCACCGGAGCTTGCGGATCTCGTGGAAATTGCGGGGCTTGCGGAAGGTACGAGCGGTGCCCGCGGTCCGGAGGCTGCGGATAGCGCGCGCGGCACGGACGTTTCGCGCGATGCTTCGCATGGCGCTTCGCACGGCGCGGACGGTACGCACGCTAGCAACTAGTAGCAGCATGGTGTAGCACGACGGCGCAGCTACGCGCCCTGGACTTTGCCACATAAGGTACGGGCCGGGGTGGGAGCTGGGTCGGCCTCAATAAATAAATGGATGCACGCGGGGCGGGAAGCTGAAGAAGTTTCCCACCCCGCGGTGCTTATGCCGTGACGGCTGTGACGGCTGGTCTGAGAGTGAGGCTAAAACCGCTATTTTCGACGTGCCCCAAGTTCCCCAATTTCGACGTACCCCACAAGTTCCCCACGAGTCACACGCGTCCTTGCGGGGGTGCTATGTGTTGTCAGAGCTGTACTGCATTTGTCGTACACGCGCAGTACACCTCGGAAAAACAACCCTTGCCCCGCTGGTGGCCGGGTAGGCCGGAGTGTTTAGCGACTTGACACACTGGTGTTTAGTTACTAAATTCATGGGCGCGAAGGCAAGAGAAATCAACAAACGCATCGAGCGAGCAGGGGGCGAGTGTGTCCGGCAAGAAGGCTCACATCGCCGCTACAAGCTCACGCGCGACGGATGAACCGTTTTCGCAACCGTTCCACACCACGGAAGTCACGACATTCGTATCGGAACCCTGAAAACTATCGAAAAACAACTCGCTCCAATGCTTGGGAAAGGATGGCTCACAACATGAGAACCTATCGCGTTACCGTAACCCGCGAAGAAAGCGACTGGCTTGGGCAGTGTGCTGAATATCCCGAAGCGGTAGACTTTGCCCCCACTCTCAAAAAACTGTGCAAAGGAATGGTGGACGCAATCGTTCTTGCTGCAGATTTACCCAGCGGAGCTAAATTTAATATCCAGTTGGAAGCGGGGGAAGGCCTAAGTCCGGAGCTCAACGTGGCGTTCGCAATCGCGAACAGGCGCCTTGAGCTCCGAGCTGAACAGGCGCGTCTGCAAGAAGCGACTTTGCATTCCATACATGTTTTGCGGGAGGAAGGGTACTCTACGCGGGACATTGCGTCGGCTCTCGGCATTACTGCGGGGCGTGTGAGCCAGCTTGCCGCCTAGCTGGGGTGATAGATAAAAGTAAGTACCCGCTCCGAAAAATCGGAGCGGGCACTTCACATCCGCGGAGGATGGGGGATTCGAACCCCCGAGGGCTTGCACCCAACACGCTTTCCAAGCGTGCGCCATAGGCCACTAGGCGAATCCTCCAGGGCAGTTTTAAACTGCCTGTACAGCTTAGCGTAGATTCGGCCGTGAGCACCACTCAGCTCAATGAGGTGATGCCCACGTTATTCGATTGCCGATTATTCTGTTGCCAAGTTGCTCAGCACGTGCGCGCCGGGTAGCTGCGCGAGCAGCGCCCCCGGCACCACGAGCTTCGAGCGGCGCAGTCCCGAGCCTATTAGGGCAGTGCCCGCAGCCACTCGCGCATCAATAAGGAGATTCCATGCCTGCGGAACTCCAACCGGGGAAATTCCGCCGTACTCCATACCAGAAGCTTCCACCGCTAGTTCGGTGGGCCAGAATGAAGCCTTACGAACGTTGAGGAACTTCTTCACCACGTGATTCACATCCGCGCGGGTAGTTGCCCGCACCACGCAGGCGGCCACCCGTTCCTCACCTTCACGCTTACCAGCCACCAGCACGCAATTGCACGACACCGCCAAATCCAGGCCGTAATGCTCCGTCATAGGTTCGGTATCCGCGAACTCCGGGTCAATCTCTGTGACCAGGGCCTGCGCTGCCAGCTCAGGATGGCGCTGCGCAACAGCCTGCAATCCCTGTGCCACCGGCGTGGCCAATAGATCCAGATTCTCCAGAGCCGGCTGCCAGGGAAGGTCACCGAGCAGCGCCCGATCCACGTTCGTGCTGTAGGAAACTTCGGGTACGGATTCACTCATGCACATACTCCTTGATTTTGGGGCTAGTTCTCCTTCGGGGTGACGGGCCCGAGCACCAGGCCTGCCCACGAACCGTGCAGGGATTCCTGGTCGGAAGGCTGGAAAAGCCCGGCCAGCACATCGCGGTAGAGCCGCGAAAGCTCATGGCCCGCGTAGTACGAGCTTCCCCCGCAGGCGCGGATGCATTCTTCCACGGTGCGCAGCGACGCTTCTGCCGCCACATTCTTGGCCGCGGAGAAACGCGGGTACTCATCCGCCCCGCCCAGCTCCCCGCTGTCAATATGTGCAGCCAGTTCACGCAGCTGCGGACCCACCGCGTTCATTGTGAGCGCGGCTTCCGCGATACGCCAGCGAATATCAGGATCATTTGCGTAAACATCGTTGTGGAGAACCGAGCGGCGCTTCTTGACATGCTCAACGGCAACCTCAATGGCGCGTTCGCCAATGCCCTGATAGGTAGCCCCGAGGAGGATCTCAAAATTGGAGAAGATGCCGTAGACCACCGGTTCCTTATTCGGGCCCGGCGCCACGATCCCCAACACGTTTTCATCGCGAAGTAGCGCGCCATCCAAAACCGTGGAATTGGATTGGGTGGCCCGCATCCCGAGGGTGTTCCAATCATCCTTGATGGCGAAGCCGCCGTCGCCCCGTTCAACCAGGCCGAAAACGTCACGCACTCCGGAATCATCCTTGAGCGCGCCGAAAGTCATGAGGTAATCCCACGCCGGCGCGAGGGACGTGAAAACTTTGGTGCCGTACAGCCGGTACCCTGCCTCATCACGTTCGGCCCGGGTGAGCGAACCGAAAAGCACCAGGTCATTACCCGGCTCAGAAATACCGAAAGCGAAGAGCTTACCGGCCGCGGCTTCACGCAGGATCTTTTCCCCGGCCGTAACGCCGTTGCGCACCAGGTGGCGGCCGAGCCCCACAATGATCTGGTGCATATTAATTCCCAGCGCGGTGGCGGGGGCGTACTTCGCCAAACGGGTTTGTTCCGCGCAGATCTCCACCAGGCTCAAGCCGGCTCCGCCGTATTCCTTGGGGACAAAAGCGCCGTAGTAGCCAGCCTGCTTCAAATCTTCGTAGTCTTCACGCGGGAATTCATTGGCGGCATCCACCGCCGCCGCCCGCGAGCGCAGTGTTTCCAATAGATCTTCGGTAAGGAAAGCCATTGATTCTCCCTGTTGTTGTGGACGACGGCGATACTCCCGCCACCGCGGGGATCGCCCACTCACGCTAGAGAGTGTACCGCGGGCCTCCGACACAAAAAATGGTGAAAACGAAGCCGGGCCATCTCCCCGTGTTTTGCATTCTTCGCGAACTCGTTTAGACTGGCACCTGACTCCCCACGTGGCGTCATCTTGCAAAACTCCCCCAGGGCCGGAAGGCAGCAAGGGTATGCGGGCTCTGGCGGGTGCGTGGGGCGTCTTGTATCCACAGATTTTTCACGCGGATGATTCGTGTCGTAGGTACCCCGTAGACTGATACTCGTGAGCATGGCATTGTATCGGCGGTATCGCCCGGAACGTTTTCAAGATGTTATCGGCCAGGAGCAGGTAACTCGTCCCCTCATGGCTGCGTTGCGCGGGGAGCGGACCGTGCATGCCTATCTCTTCTCCGGCCCGCGCGGGTGCGGTAAAACCACCTCGGCTCGCATCCTGGCCCGCTGCTTGAATTGCGCGCAGGCTCCCACGGATACGCCGTGCGGAGAATGCGCCTCGTGCCGGGAACTCGCGGGGGATGGCCCCGGCTCCCTGGACGTGGTGGAAATGGACGCGGCCAGCCACGGCGGGGTGGATGATGCCCGTGACCTGGTTGAACGCGCGGCTTTTGCCCCCAGCCGGGATCGCTACAAGATTTTCATTATTGACGAAGCCCATATGGTCACCACCCAGGGCTTCAATGCCCTGCTCAAGCTCGTGGAAGAACCCCCGGCTCATATCAAGTTCATTTTCGCTACCACGGAGCCGGAAAAAGTCATCGGCACTATTCGCTCGCGTACCCACCACTATCCCTTCCGCCTGGTGTCACCGGCGCGAATGGAGGAATACCTCTCGCAGATCTGCGCAGAAGAAGGGATTACCCCGGAACCGGGGGTGCTCGGCTTGGTGGTGCGGGCGGGCGGCGGCTCGGTGCGGGATTCTCTCTCGGTTCTGGATCAGCTCATGGGCGGTTCGGAAACATCCACGCTGTCTTATTCTCAGGCGGTTGCGTTGCTGGGCTACACGGATAGTGGCCTGCTGGATCGCGCGGTCAACGCTATTGCGGAAAGTTCTGGGAGTCAGCTTTTCGGCGTCGTCGAAGAACTTATCGGTGCCGGGCATGAACCGCGCCGTTTCGTGGAAGATCTGCTCCAGCGCCTGCGCGATGTGATCGTCATCGATTTGGCGGGGGAAGCTGCGGCGGATGCTTTGGGCGAATTGCCGCAGGATCAGCTTGCCACCATGCGCGCCCAGGCGCAGGCCTTGGGGGCGGCGCGTGCCACCGAAAGCGCCGAGCGTGCGAACGAGGCCCTCTCCGCGATGGTCGGCGCTACGTCGCCGCGTTTGCAGCTGGAGTTGCTCTGCGCTCGGCTTCTGCTTCCAGCCAGTGCTGCTCCGTCGCCTTCGGAGGCGGCTCCCGGTAGTGCGGGGCGGGAAAATAGCGGGGTGCGCTCGGGTGCCCCAGCTAGCGGGACCGCGCGGAAATCACCGCAGGAAATCGCGCGCGAAAAGGCGCGGGCGGCAGCAGCCGCGGCCGCAGCGCAGCGCGGGGCACCGGTGGCGCCAGGGTCTCCTAGCGTTCCGCCTGCGTCCGCACAACAGTCCGGTGCTTCCGTTTCGGTGCAGAACGACGCCGCAGCCCCCGCCCAGCCCGCTCCTCAACAAGCTACGGAATCGCCCGCGCCGCCAGCCGCGGATCGGCCGGTGCAAGAACCGGGCGAGCCTTCGGCTCAGCAGCCCGTGCAGGCACCTGCTTCGCAGCCGGTCCAGAAGCCCGATCGGAGCGCTGAGCAAGCTGCCACTCCTGAAGTATCGGGACCGGATCATGCCGCGGAACTCACGGCCGCGTGGGCGGAAGTCACCTCCTCCGGGCGTTTCGCCCAAGCTATTTTCTCCGGGCCTACCCGGGTACTCGGTTCGCAGGGAAACCAGGTTGCCCTGGAATTCACTTCGGAGAAAGTCCTCGGAGCCTTGCAGGATCCGCGCAATGTGGAGCGCCTGAGCGCGCACCTGTCACATTTCACCTCGGTTCCTGTTACCGTGCGGGTCGTTCCCGCGGCGGCAAAGCAGGCCGATGCCGCGGGGCAGCCGGGCGGTGCGGCAGCTGCGGAGAATCCCCAGTCCGCGGCGGTAGCTCTTCGGCCTCACCCGGGTGTTTCTGACGGCGGTGGTGCCCACCCAAAAGCTAATGCCGCCACCGCGGCGGCCGCTCCCGTTTCCGCAGGCGCTGGCGCTGCATCGGCGCGGCCGGGAACTGCCAACAGCGCTGGTGGAGCAGCTAGGGATAGCAGGGATGATGAGTGGCCCGAACCCGAAGAACTTTCCGATCCGGATGACGCGGAAGATTACCCGCCCAGCCGGCACAGTGTTGCGCCCCGTTCGGCTAGTTCTGGCGCGGTCAGCTCCGGCGGGGCTGGTGTGGAAACGAGCCGTCCTGGGGCAGGCAATGCCGGCGTAGCTAGTTCCGGCGGGGAGATTCCTTTCTACCTTCAAAACATGCCCATGCCGCAACCCTTCGCCGGCCCGGGAGATACGTCCGGGCAGCTGGCTGCACATGAACATGCGCAAGATTTCCATATCCCGCGCCCGCCGCAGCGTACCCAGGATGTCCCTACCTATGACGCGCGGGAGCACCTGCGGCAGCTCCGCCACGGCAGTGCAGGCGGTAACGCGCCCGCAGGAAGTGCATCTTTTGGTGGCGGACTCACCGCGCCGGCTAGCGCCGCACCCGCAAACAACACCGGCGGGGGTAGCGTGGCCGGTGCGAACGGCCTGAACAGTGCGAATGGTTCAAATAACCAGCATCATGCCGCCTCGCAGCCGGGGGTGGGGTATTCTACTGAAGAGGATGATGTCTCCTTAGACGATCCCACAATCGAGCAGAGCAATGTTGTCGGGCTGCACGTTGTGGTTGAGATGCTCTCGGGAACCATTGTTGAAGAAATTGATACCGCGCAAGGAGGAATGTAGTGGCGGGGGTGTATGATGGCGCCGTGCAGGAGCTCATTGATGAGCTCGGGCGTCTGCCGGGCATCGGCCCGAAGAGCGCCCAACGCATTGCCTTCTACCTCCTCGAACAAGAAGAACCCGAGGTGCGGGCGCTCGCGGAAGCCATGCTCCGAGTCAAGGAACGCGTCCACTTCTGCCAGATCTGCGGCAACGTGACCGAAACCGATATCTGTTCACTATGCTCAGATACCCGGCGCAGTGATTCCGTGATCTGCGTTGTTGAAGAAGCCAAAGACATTATGGTCATCGAACGCACCCGCGAATACCGCGGGCGCTACCATGTTCTAGGCGGATCCATTAACCCCATCCAGGGTATCGGCCCGGAAGATCTGCGCATCCGCGAACTGCTCACCCGCCTCCAAGATGGCCGTGTCACCGAAGTCATTATCGCCACTGACCCCAATATTGAAGGCGATGCCACCGCGGCCTACCTCATTCGCCTCCTCACTCCCATCGGTATCGCGCTTTCCCGCCTCGCCTCCGGACTCCCCGTGGGCGGAGACCTCGAATACGCCGACGAAATTACACTCTCGCGTGCTTTCGAAGGCCGCACCCGCATTACCAGCGGCATAACCGCGAACACCGCCACGGGTGCCACCGGCACCACACTGGAAACCGCCGGCACTGGCGCGAACACCACGGACACACCCGGCACAGGCACAACAGATACGGGACGAATGCCCTCGGTGGTTCCGGGCACCACGCCTTCCGCACCAGTCGCGGAAACGCACGGCGAGCACGACTAAGCAGCTCAGCTCCGGGATCACCATAAAGCCCAGCGCTCAGCCCGAATGCGGCATCACATCAGGCAGCCGATCAGGAGAACAATCTCACCTGAAAATATCGGAAAGCTCCGCAGGCGGCTACGCGCTTCCAGTTACCATTAGTACGTCTCGGAAAAATAGGAGTTAATGTGGCACTCATCGTGCAGAAGTTCGGGGGATCCTCGGTCGCAGATCCTGCCGGGCTCAGACGAGTGGCGAAACGAATTGCCCAGACCAGCAAGGCCGGAAACAAAGTCGTCGTCGTGGTTTCCGCCATGGGAGACACCACCGATAATCTCTTGGACCTCGCCCACAACGTTACCGATAACCCGCCCGCGCGGGAACTCGATATTCTTCTGACCGCGGGGGAACGCATTTCCATGGCCCTGCTCGCCATGGCCGTCAATGACGAAGGCGTCGTCGCCCGCGCATTCACCGGCCAGCAAGCCGGCCTCCACACCGATGCCCGCTACGGCAATGCCTCTATTACCGGGATCGTTCCCGAACGCATTTTCCGGACCGTGCAAGACGGTGCCGTCGCCATTATTGCCGGATTCCAAGGCGTGAACGACACCAATGATGTCACCACCCTCGGGCGGGGCGGATCCGATACCACCGCCGTGGCTTTCGCCGCCGCCCTCGGCGCCGACGTATGCGAAATCTACACGGATGTGGATGGGGTGCTCTCCGCGGATCCCCGCATCGTCCCCGCGGCCAGCCAACGCCGCGAACTCAGCTACGAAGAAACGTTAGAATTAGCGGCACACGGAGCGAAAGTGCTCCATTTGCGGGCGGTGGAATTCGCCCGGAAATTCAATGTGGCCTTGCACGTACGATCATCATTCTCCGAGAACGAAGGGACGTGGATAGTGGAAGAAACCGCGAAACAGGGCGGATACGAAGACGCCGTCGTCGTCGGAGTGGCACACGACCGCAACCAGGGGAAAATTTCGGTCACCGGTGTCCCTAACCTTCCCGGATCCGCCGCGAAAATCTTTTCCTGCGTGGCCGAAGCGGACTGCAATATTGACATGATCGTGCAGAACACCGCGCTTACCCGCGTGGGCCTGAGCAATATTTCCTTCACGGTTCCCCGCGACCAGGTGGATATCGCCGTCGCCGCGCTGCGCGCCAACCAGGCTGAATTCGGTTTTGAGGACATCGCCGTCACCTCCGAAATCGGGATCCTCTCCATCGTGGGGGCGGGTATGCGCTCCCATAGCGGCGTTTCCTCCAAGCTCTTCAAGACGCTGGGAGATAACGGGGTCAATGTGGATATGATCGGCACCTCGGAAATCCGGATTTCCGTGGTGGTGGACCCGGATGTGCTGGACGCGGCCGCCCGCGCCGTCCACACCGCCTTCGGGCTGGACGCCAGCGAAGAAGCAATCGTATACGGAGGGACAGGTCGATGAGCATCACCTTGGCAGTAGTGGGAGCAACCGGGCAGGTCGGGCGAGTTATGCGCGCCCTGCTGGAAGAACGCCAGGTTCCGGTGGATCGAGTGCGTTTCTTTGCGACGGCGCGCTCAGCCGGCACCGAACTTCCCTTCCGGGGTGAGAACATTGTGGTGGAAGATATTGCCACCGCTGACCTGGCCGGTATTGATATCGCGGTGTTCTCCGCCGGCGGGGATGCCTCACGCACCTACGCGCCGAAGTTCGTGGAGGCAGGTGCCGTCGTCGTCGATAATTCTTCCGCGTGGCGCCGCGACCCGGATGTTCCGCTCGTCGTTTCCGAAGTGAATCCGCAAGATATCGCGCGCCGCCCCAAGGGCATTATCGCCAACCCGAATTGCACCACTATGGCCGCGATGCCGATCCTCAAACCGCTGCACGATGCGTACGGGCTCACTCGCCTTATCGCTTCGTCCTACCAGGCGGTGTCCGGTTCCGGGGTGCGCGGTGTGCACGAACTGACCACCGGAATCCGCAGCGCCCTGGGCGGCGACGTGGAAGCCCTCGCCCTGGACGGGCACGCCGTGGAGCTGCCCGCCCCCGAGGTCTATCGGGCCCCCATTGCCTTCAACGCGGTCGCTTTCGCCGGGAACCTTGCCGAGGATGGCAGCGGTGAAACGGACGAAGAACAGAAACTACGCAACGAATCGCGCAAGATTCTAGGTATCCCGGACCTCGCGGTGGCCGGAACATGCGTCCGCGTGCCGGTGTATACCGCGCACGGGATGTCCGTCAACGCGGAATTTGAGCGGGAGGTCGACGTCGCAGCCGCTATCCAGCTGCTCGAAGCAGCCCCCGGTGTTGCGGTAGTTGATCTGCCCAATCCCCTGGATGCGGCCGGGAAGGACGCCTGCTTCGTGGGGCGCATCCGGCGTGATCCCTCGGTGCCGGGCGGGCGCGGGCTGGCCTTCTTCTGCGTGGCCGATAACCTGCGCAAAGGCGCGGCCCTCAATACCATCCAGCTGGCTGAGCTGGTTATCAAGGAGCTCACGGAGAAAAGCGCGGCCTAGGGGCAGGTGCGGCCTGAGTCCTGCAGCGCTCCGGCACACTACTCCGGCGCCGTGCCGCGCTTTATTCCGGCGTGGCGGTGACCGCGGGGATCTCCCCGGTTTCTCCGTCCAGGAAGGTTGATTCGTCACGCCGGTGGCGCAGCACTTTCTCCACGAAGGAGGCCACAGCCTCGGCCTGCGGCACATCGCGCTGCTGGTCTTCGGAGATGAACCAGCGGTGTTCGAGGATTTCGTGGAACAGCTCGGCCGGCTCCAGTTTCGCGGTGAGTTCGGGCGGGATTGCGGCTACGGTCGGCTCATAGACATCCGCGAGCCAATCGTGGGCAATCATCATGTCGGATTTGCCGCTCTTATTGTGGAGGGCGGCGTATTCGTCAATATCGTTGAGGATGCGCCGAGCCTGGTTTTCTTCCACATCTAGGCCGGTCAGGCGCCACACCTTGCGTGAATAATGCCCGGCCTCCACGATCTTAGGCTGGATGAGGAGGCGGTCTTCGTCCGGGCCGGAATTGATAGCGATTTCGTCCACGTCAAAGCCGAGGTCGTTGAGGCGCCGCACCCGCTCGGTGACCTTCCACTTTTCATCCGGGCCGATAGCCACCTGCGCGGTGATTTCTTCCCATAGCTCGAAGTAGCGATCAGCGAAAGTATCACCCACCCCGATGGTGTCGAAATCTTCGGGGAGGACGCCGCCGGCTTGCAAATCCATGAGCTCACCGATGATATTCGTGCGGGCCACGTCAATATCGTATTCGCGTTTACGTTGGGTGATGGGGCTGTAGAGCTCCCCGGTTTCCGCGTCCACCAAATAGGCCGCGAAAGTTCCCGCATCGCGGCGGAACAGGGTATTCGAAAGTGACACATCGCCCCAGAAAAACCCGAGAAGGTGGAGTCGTACCAGGAGCACGGCCAGCCCGTCGATGAGCTGGGCGATGGTGGCGCGCCGGTGCTGCTGCCCGAAAATAGCGCGGTAGGGGAGTGAGAAGGGAAGATGCTCGGTGATGAGGCAGGCGTTGAGGGCATTGCCTTCCGCGTCGGTACGTTTGGAGACCACCGCTACCGGTTCCACCGAGGGCGCCCCGAGGCGCTTCAAGGTGCGTAAGAGTTCGTATTCGCGTACCGCCACGAGTTCGGAAATCTCTTTGATGGCGATAATGCGCCCGGAGAGCCGCACGAAACGCACCGTGTGGCGGGAAATACCGCGGGGGAGCGCAGCGATGAGATCGCGCGGCCACTCTTCGAGCGCCACGTTCCACGGCAGATCGAGGAGGTCAGGTTCAACGCTAGCCGCCATAATGGATAGCGAGGATCGCATGAGTGTCCTTTCCGGGAGTAGCTGCGGCTTAATCGTAGCCGAAAGCTCGCGAGCCCGGCGTGCCATCAACCAGCGCACCCGCCTCCACCATCCCGGCTTCTTCCAGGAAGGCCCGTACGGGCGGGGTGAGATCCGCCAAGATTTCGGCGGGGGTGCCGACCTGCTGGAGCGCACCGTCCACCATCACACCCACGCGGTGAGCGCAACTGAAAGCTTCGCGCGGATCGTTCGTCACGTACACCGTGGTGATCCCGGTGCGTTCTTGAAGTACGGAAATCTGTTCGCGAATCTCATCGCGAATTTCCACATCCATATTTTTCAGCGGCTCGTCCATGAGGAAAATACGCGGCCGGCGCACCACCGCCCGCCCCATGGAGACTCGCTGGCGTTCCGCGCGGGTCAGCTGCGCGGGTTTCGCGTCCAATAACTCGGTGAGTTCCAAAATATCCGCCGCCTGCGCCACCCGCGCGGCGATATCTTCCGGGTCCGCCCCGGCTATTTTCAGGTGGAAGCCCATATTATCCGCGACCGTCATATGCGGATACAGGGCGTAATTCTGAAATACGATCACTACATCGCGCATGGAGGGCGGTAGCGCGGTCACATCTTCTCCGTCCAGCAGCACAGCTCCGTAGTCGATATCCTCCAGCCCCGCAATCATGCGTAAAACCGTGGATTTACCGGAGCTAACCGGGCCGGTGAGCGCGAAAAATTCGCCGTCGTTGATATGGAGATTCACGTGGTCAACCGCCGGCGCGGGCGCATCGGGATAGTACAGTGTCGCGTTGACGAGTGACACAGAAGCCATGGGAATTCTCCATCAGTAACAGCGGTCGGCATTGACACGCTCACCCACTATTATGCCACGTCAGGAACTCGAATACGAGGGCGTGCTCCGCGGGAAAAATGCGCCGGCCCGCACACTTCGGTATTTTTGAGGTATGCGGGAGGAAATCGGTGGCTATCGGCTGGTGCGGCGCATCGGCTTTGGCGGCATGTCCACGGTCTACGAGGCGGTGGATGGTGCCGGCACCCGCGTTGCCCTGAAACTTCTCCACCCGGCGGCCGTGGACGGGGTGGCCGGGCGCGAACGCCTCCGGCGCGAAGTTGCGATGTTGCAGCGGGTGCGCGGGCCCTACGTTGCCGAAGTTCTCGACGCGGAAACGGATGACGAGGATGCCTTTATCGTCACTCAGCTGGTGGAAGGCCCCACCCTCGCGGAGGATGTGCGCGTGGACGGCCCTTACCCGCCGGCGGAACTCGTCACCCTGGCCCGCCAGCTCCACGCCGCGGTCACGTCTGTACATCGCCTCGGGGTACTGCATCGTGATCTCAAGCCTTCGAATGTCATGCTCGGCGCGGGCGGCCCGGTTCTCATCGATTTCGGAATCGCGCAAACGGGTGGCGATGCCCGCCTAACCGTATCCGGCGCGGTCACCCACACTCCCGGTTACCTCGATCCGCGGGTGCTGCGCGGTCACGCCCCGGACGAAGCCGCTGACCTGTGGGCCCTCGCCGCGGTCATCGCTTTCGCCGCCACCGGGCACGACCCGTATCCCGGCGCGAACCCGGCGGTTATTATGCGCCGCGTGCTCGAAGGGGACGTGGATGTCACCGGCGTGCCCCCGCGCATCGCGCACGCCTTGCGCGCCGCGCTCGCGGAGCCGGTGGAGGAACGCTGGGGGATTGACGCGGTGGTCGCGGCGCTCGCGGATCCGGCCGCGTGGGCGGAGCCTCCGGTGAGCGCACCGCCTCCTGCACCCGCACAGCGGCCTGCACCCGCGCCACTTCCCGCTACCGCGCCACTTTGTGCGCCGGCGGCACTGCCGCTCACCTCCCCGGAGAGTTCAGAAGATGCGGGGGAGAGCGGGGAGTACGACGCCGCCGCTACCGCCCCCCGCCTGCTGCCCACCCAGGTGGCGCCAGTCACGCCGGCCGCCGCTCCCGGAGCCGCCGCAGGGCCGAGCTACAACGCCGCGGATAGCGTGCCCAGTGCTTTCCCGGAGACCTGGCCCCAGCCCATTTACGCCGGGTCCGCCACCGCACCCTACCCGGCAGCCGTACCGGGGCCTGCTGCGCCGGGTCCCACCGCGCCAGCTACCTTCAGCCCCGCAGCTTTCGAATCCCAGTCGGAATCCGCACCCTATTCGCAGTTCGCACCGCAGGAACCCACGCCGCCGGAACCCACGCCGCTCCCGCTGTGGGCCCGCCCGCCGCGCCGTACTCCCATTCTCACCTTCGTGGCGGGTGCGCTGCTGTGCGCCCTGGTTGCTGCCTGGCAGATAGCCGGATACGTGGGATATGCACTCGTCACAGTGGGCTTGGTTTTCGCGAAGCGGAACGCGGCGCGGCTGCTGCGGCGTCGTGAAGAAGAAGGCGGGCCGTTCCGCGGGGAACACCTGGGGCAAATTTTGCGCGCCCCGCTCACCTTTGTGGAAAGCGTCGTCAGTGTAGTTCCGCTGCACGGGATCGGGCTTCTCGCGGTGACGTTCGGCTACGTGGCGGCGCGCCTGGGCGGGTTTTCCGGGCCGGGCGCCGGCGCGGTGGCGGCGCTCGCGGGGGTGGGAATCTCCTGGCTGAGCCCGAGCGGGCGGCCCGCACGCCGCGGCAGCGCGGTTGTTTTTGGGCGCCTAGCCCCCACGCGCTCCTACCGAGTTTTCTGGACCGTGGTGCTGGCCGCCGGCGCGGCCGGGATCGCGTTGCTGGCCCTTGGCGGGGTGCTGGGCGTGCCCGCGGATACCCCGCTCAGTTTCGGATATTACGGCGAACCGCTCGTCGCGATGATCAGGGATATTATGGGCGGCGTGGCCAACTAATTGGCCCGCGCGGGCAATGTCACCCGGCTGGCCCTCACTTTTCCCAGGGAAAGCGGCGATAATTGACATGTTAAAGTCAGGGTGAAAGGCGCAGTGGCCGGCTGGCCGCAGGCGCGTCGTCGTAACCGAGGGAAAGTGAATGGCACAGACTCAGAAGAATAACCGGCAGACCTCCGCGGCACAGCGGCGTGAAACCGCGCGCGCGGCGGCGGCCCGGCTCCAGGAACAGGAAAAGAAGCGGGCGCGGCGCAATCGCGCGCTCGCGGTTGTTGCAGCTGTTGTGGTGGTGGCGCTTATCGCTGCGGCCGTGTGGTTCATCCTCTCGAATAAGAAGGATGAGGCGGGCGGACCGGCCACGCAGGAAAGCTCCGCGGCCGCGTACCCGAGCGCGCCGGCTACGCCGCTGGCTGAACGCCCCGCCCCGAAGGTCACCGCGGAACTGCCCAAGAACACCACCCCGGATGTGGGGGTGAGCGTGGGGAGCTCGCTGGCGGCCGGCACCGTGAACGAAGGTAAGCCGGTTGTTGATATTTACTTCGACTACCTGTGCGTGTGGTGCAACCGCCTGGAAACCTCCTATGCGGAGGAGCTCACCCAGCGCGCGAAGAATGGCGAGATTACGCTGGTCTACCACCCGCTCGTGGTGGAATCCCAGTACGAATTCTCGCATACTGCCTCCGCTTCGGCCCTGTGGGTCGCGGAGCACCGCCCCGATGTTTTCGCGGCCTACCACAATGAGATTTTCGCGATGACGGCCCCGCTTTTCGAATCGAAGGAAAAGGTGCCGGTGCCGCAGACCGCGCAGCTGGCCGAGCTCGGTAAGAAGGCCGGCCTCACCGATGCCGAAGCCGAGCAGATGATCGCGGACGTGGCCGTTGGCGAAGGCAAGCCCGGCATGTACTCCGAGCTGCTGGGGCAGTCGCTCCAACAGTTCAGCGCCGACGGCTTCACCGGCACGCCCACCGTGCTTCTCAACGGCAAACAGGTGGCAGACTGGACCGACGGTAAGCTCACCGCCGCGCTGGACGCCCTCAAGTAGCGCTTTACCCGGCGCCGCGTGCCGTGATGGTACGACGACGCCGCAGCGGGGCGGTCGCTTCGCGCCGCCCCGCTAGCGCTTAGCTCCCGGGATCCCTATTTGTTCCAGAGGGGGGATTCTGGCATGATAAACTCTGGTTCCTTGCTTGGCGGGTGCGCCGGGCAAGAATTGCCTCCGTAGCTCAGTTGGTAGAGCAGCTGTCTTGTAAACAGCAGGTCACAGGTTCGAGTCCTGCCGGGGGCTCCACTACAACAGATTTTTTATGGACACCACCCCTCGTGACATAGTCGGATAAACGGCTGCTTGCATTCCAGCAGTTTATTGGTAGCGCAGGATGAGCTTCGCATCGTACCGTTAGCGGTGATGGTGCGTGGTATTGGCAGCTGCGTCCATTTGGTCGTTCTAGTGAAGCACTCTAGCCGCAGCGGCTCGTGAGTATGGAGGTCCCTTATGTCCGTTCCTGTCAGTACTTTGGTAGCTGCCGCACCCTCGTTCCAGCGGGCTTTGCGGAAAATGAGTAAATACCCGCGCGAGCCGCGGGTATTTTCACACAAAAAGCTTTTTCTCACATTTGGATGGGTAAGTGAATTCACGATTGCTTTTACCGGCATTGCTTTAGTTTTCTCTGACGAAGCAAGCCGACCCGATGATGCCACGATTGGAATTATTTTGTGCCCCATTATGATGGTTTTCTGTTCTTGGTTCTTGTGGGTCGGATACAAGCGCCGGCTTGGCGTGGATAATGAAAAAACTTGGTACAGCTTCTCGCCATTGCCTTATCGGGAGGTCTATTTTACTGATATAACTCGAATTATTTATACCGGTATATCGTTTAGTCTTTTTACAGATAAAAAAGATAAGCGCTTTGCAAAGAAAAAGAATTCCATTGGTATTGGGATTAATCACTTCGACTACACTCTTGCCTATCTGCGGATTCTTGAGGAGATGCGGGTGCGGCGTTTTACGGTTGGGAAGATTGAGCCGGATGATCCGCGCTGGCCGGAGGCGTGGCAGGAAATGCGTAATCGGCTTGCGGCCGAAGCGTATCGAAACCACCAAGAGTACTATGATTCCCACCCGGCTGAATTAGAAGAACTTAACGCATTAGCGGTAGGGCGTTACCCTGTGGGCTCTTAGTGCCCTTCGGAGAGTTTGTGATATCCCGCGTCACGTTTCCGTTTTGTTTTTTCCGGTAGTTCCTATGCGGCTTCGGGCCAGCATGGGTCGTGCGGGGCGACGTCGCCCACCGTGAACCTGCGGTGCTTCAGCTCTTCAAAGATCCGTAAGTAGGCGAGGGTGTAATCGAAAAGAACTTTGGAGAGCGTGAGACTCGCACCGAGAGAAGTGGGAATTCTCGTAGAAGTTGGCAAGAACTTTGCTGATGATGGGCGGAGCGAATGGGAGAAAAAATTTGCGAATCACTTAAAGGAGCTATCGGAGTTTGGTTCCGTATTCAAGTACGCTGGGAATCGGTGAGTATTCGCTGGAGGTGATTCCCGTTAGCTGATCTCAGTGGAGTTTTCTGTATCTGCAGGTGTCACTCTTGATTTTTATTTCTTTGGAGGTCTTATGTTTCTTCCTTTTAGTGCTGCGGCGCCCACGATACAGCGAGCTTTGCGAAAAATGAGTAAATATCCGCGCGAGCCGCGGGTGTTTTCTCAAGCTAAGATTTGGATTACTGTTGGTTGGCCGGGCTTAATTGTTATGGCTATAACTGTTATTGCGTTAGCAACCGCTGATGAGGCGAATCGTCCTGATGATGCCACACTCGGAATTATTTGTTGCTCCGGCATGATGGCCCTTTTTTCATGGTTTCTGTGGATGGGGTACAAGCGGCGTTTTGGTGTAGATGATCAAAAAGTGTGGTCCAGTTTTGCGCCGGTCTTTTATCGGGAGATTTATTTCTCGGAGATAACACGGGTGACCTTCGCGGGGGTATCTTTCGGAGTCTTTGCGCACAATAAGAAGCCTCTTGTTTTGGGTATCAATCGCTTTGACTACACGCTTGCTTATTTGCGGATTCTTGAGGAGATGCGGATCCGGCGTTTTACGGTTGGGAAGATTGAGCCGGATGATCCGCGCTGGCCGGAGGCGTGGCAGGAAATGCGTAACGCGCTTGCGGCCGAAGCGTATCGGAACCACCAAAACTACTATGATTCTCACCCGGCTGAATTAGAAGAACTTAATGCATTAGCGGTAGGGCGTTACTCTGTGGGCTCTTAGTGCCCTTCGGAGAGTGCAATCAGTGTTTGGAGCTTTTCCGGGTTACTCTCGTAGTAGCTTCGGTGGTTGCGGTAGGTTTC
Source organism: Actinotignum sp. UMB0459 (assembly GCF_051905915.1). NCBI lineage: Bacteria > Bacillati > Actinomycetota > Actinomycetes > Actinomycetales > Actinomycetaceae > Actinotignum > Actinotignum sp. UMB0459. The sequence goes on from NZ_JBQAIK010000016.1 coordinate 18,341, forward strand.
CGCGGCTAGTTCGTAACGTAGCTTTTGTGCGGCTTCGGGTCAGTGCGGGTCGTGCGGGGCGACGTCGCCCACCGTGAAACGGCGGTGCTTCAGCTCTTCAAGGATCCGTAAGTAAGCGATAGGGTATTCTTCCGTCCATGGCCGTGCAGCACGGCTGACGGTTATACTGACGAGACTAGAAAGTTGGGCTACTTTTCGACCGTTGCTTACAAGGCGCTATCGGAGTTTGGTTCCGTATTCAAGTACGCTGGGAATCGATGAGTATTTGCTGGAGGTGATTCCCGTTAGCTGATCTCATTGGAGGTTTCTGATGTCCCTTCCTGTTGGCGCATTCACTGCTGCGGCGCCCTCGATTCAACGCCGTTTGCGGAAAATGAGCAAGTATCCGCGCGAGCCGCGGGTGTTCTCGCAAGCGAAGCTCTTTATTCTGAGTGGGGCAATATGTACATTTCCTCCGCTTATGGGCTTGGTTATTGTTTTGACTACTGATGAGGTTCCTGATCCCGTCGATAAAATCCTGTTTCTCGTTTTGATTTCGACAGTAATTATTTTGGGTCTTTTGTTTTTGATGCATGGTTTCTGGCGGCGTTTCGGCGTAGATGATCAAAAAGTGTGGTCGAGGTTTGGGGCTGTTTTCTATCGGGAGATTTATTTCTCGGAGATAACACGCGTGACTTTCGTCGGCATATCCTTTGGAATCTTTGCGCACAATAAGAAGCCTCTTGCTTTGGGTATCAATCGTTTTGACTACACGCTTGCTTATTTGCGGATTTTGGAGGAGATGCGGGTGCGGCGTTTTACGGTTGGGAAGATTGAGCCGGATGATCCGCGCTGGCCGGAGGCGTGGCAGGAAATGCGTAATCGGCTTGCGGCCGAAGCGTATCGAAACCACCAAGAGTACTATGATTCCCACCCGGCTGAATTAGAAGAACTTAACGCATTAGCGGTAGGGCGTTACCCTGTGGGCTCTTAGTGCCCTTCGGAGAGTTTGTGATATCCCGCGTCACGTTTCCGTTTTGTTTTTTCCGGTAGTTCCTATGCGGCTTCGGGCCAGCATGGGTCGTGCGGGGCGACGTCGCCCACCGTGAACCTGCGGTGCTTCAGCTCTTCAAAGATCCGTAAGTAGGCGAGGGTGTAATCGAAAAGAACTTTGGAGAGCGTGAGACTCGCACCGAGAGAAGTGGGAATTCTCGTAGAAGTTGGCAAGAACTTTGCTGATGATGGGCGGAGCGAATGGGAGAAAAAATTTGCGAATCACTTAAAGGAGCTATCGGAGTTTGGTTCCGTATTCAAGTACGCTGGGAATCGGTGAGTATTCGCTGGAGGTGATTCCCGTTAGCTGATCTCAGTGGAGTTTTCTGTATCTGCAGGTGTCACTCTTGATTTTTATTTCTTTGGAGGTCTTATGTTTCTTCCTTTTAGTGCTGCGGCGCCCACGATACAGCGAGCTTTGCGAAAAATGAGTAAATATCCGCGCGAGCCGCGGGTGTTTTCTCAAGCTAAGATTTGGATTACTGTTGGTTGGCCGGGCTTAATTGTTATGGCTATAACTGTTATTGCGTTAGCAACCGCTGATGAGGCGAATCGTCCTGATGATGCCACACTCGGAATTATTTGTTGCTCCGGCATGATGGCCCTTTTTTCATGGTTTCTGTGGATGGGGTACAAGCGGCGTTTTGGTGTAGATGATCAAAAAGTGTGGTCCAGTTTTGCGCCGGTCTTTTATCGGGAGATTTATTTCTCGGAGATAACACGGGTGACCTTCGCGGGGGTATCTTTCGGAGTCTTTGCGCACAATAAGAAGCCTCTTGTTTTGGGTATCAATCGCTTTGACTACACGCTTGCTTATTTGCGGATTCTTGAGGAGATGCGGATCCGGCGTTTTACGGTTGGGAAGATTGAGCCGGATGATCCGCGCTGGCCGGAGGCGTGGCAGGAAATGCGTAACGCGCTTGCGGCCGAAGCGTATCGAAACCACCACAAGTACTATGATTCTCACCCGGCAGAATTAGAAGAACTTAACGCATTAGCGGTAGGGCGTTACCCCGCGGGCTCCTAACGCACCTCGGCAAGCTCGATCAGTGCTTGGAGTTCAGTCGGGCGGCTGTTGTAGTACTTCTGGTGGTTGCGATAAGCTTCCGCGGCTAGTTCATAACGTAGGTTTTGTGCGGCTTCGGGCCAACGCGGGTCGTGGGGTTCAACATTGTTGGCGGTGAAACGACGGTACTTGAGTTCCTCAAGGATCCGTAGGTAGGCAAGAGTGTAATCGAAAACATCTTTGGAGAGCGTGAGATGGGTGCCATTCCCATAAACCTTCCAGCCGTCGGTGCCAGCAGTGGTGATATTGGTGATCTGAGAGTATTGGATGTCGTGATGGAAAAACGGGGCCAGACGGGACCACATGCTCGTCTGATTGGCGCCGTATTGGCGAGCTAGACCTCCCCATACAAGGAGCAAACCTAGAATAAGACTGACGTAAAATCCCGCGAGTTCCGGCATGAAGTCACCCAGGTCTGATCCTGATGATGCGATGAAGGTACCGAGAAGACCGAGGATTCCGATTGTGAGGAAAACGCCGGCGATCGGCACAGTCCGCTTCGCTATCGAGAAAACTCGCTCTTGCCGCGGATAGTCGCTCATTTTCCGGATCCGACGCTGCAGCGAGGATTGTGTGGCACCGGTAACAAAGCCTGCGAACGGAGCAAATGCAACTGACACAGTCGTTCCTTTCAAGAACATTGATGTTTGAGAAAGCACAGTGGTGGGTGGGATCATGAAAGTTATCCCACCCACCGTTTTCTTACCTGACGGCATTTGATTGATTACACAGAAAACCTTATTTCTGTGTAATTTTCGATAATGAGTCACCAACTGCCTTGATCTGTTTCTCGGCGTGTGACTCCTTTTTATTGAGGGTGGGATCCCCATCCAGGAATCTATCTTGGACGTATCCGCCGAGGTTCTTGATCTCCTTCGAGGTCATTTCTACTGCGAATTGTCCCCCACTGTTGAGCACCCGTTGGCCGACATCCTTTAGCTTGGGGTTCTGAGGAAGCTTGTCAATGCCAATCTTGTCCAGACCCTTGGTTTTGGCAATTCCGCTTCCAGTGGCCCCGAGCCCCGATTTTACGAGATTTCCCGTAAGTTTTCCGACATCGTAATTGGGTTTAAACTGTCCGTTCTCAACAAAGTTTTCGAACGTTCCGTTTATGGCCCATGATGTCGTCTCTTTTGCGGCATCGGAAGCAAAGCTTTTCATTCCATTTATAGCTACGTTAGTAACAAACTCTCGTCCGCCCTTAGAAAGCTCTGAGATGGTGTTCTTAGCGAGAGGTGTTTTACCAAGGAAACGTTGTCCGAGTTTGTTCATTCCGGAAATCACGCCATTGATTTTATCTGGAGCGGCTGCGCCAAAACGCCCGGCGAAGTTCTTAACGATACCGAGGTCTCCGACCCATTTTCCTAACCCTCCGGTTGCTCCCCCGACCACAGTACTAAGGGCGAATTCCGAGAAGCTAAATTGATTAGCTGGTTTGAATATCGCTTGAGTAGTCATATTAGCGCCGCCAGCAACCGCAGCTCCCGCTAGAACCGCAGCTGCGAGCCCAGTTCCAACTAGCGCGGGCACTGCAAAAATACCGACTGCAACGAGCGCGATTCCACCAACAATGAGTGCTCCGCGCTTGATATCTTCCCAGTGCACCTTAACCCAATTGACAGTTGCGTTGAACGTGCCCTTGAGCCAGTTCCACCCGTTCTGAAGGAAGTTGCCGACCGGTTTGAGGATTTTCTCCTGGAAAGCCATACGACCAGCGTGACGCAGCAGAGTAACGCGATCCATGATGGGACGCAGTCCCTTCAGCATGCTTCCGAAGTAGGTGTCGGTTGCGGGGGAGAGTCCGAGCGGGTCCATGAGCGCGAGTGGGTTATTCGCAGCGAAGTTATACGGATTAGTTTGGTAAGAAGTCCCGGCCGGTGCCGCAAGCGGGTCCGGAGACAAGAACGCTTGGGTAGCCGGGTCATACAAACGCTCACCCATCCACTCCATACCACCAACACGCAACGACCCAGTCCCGAGCATGTCAACACCCTCAGGCAAATACCCAGACAAACCCGAGACCACACCCGGGCTAGCAAACGGGGACATCGGGTCAGTGCCCCGCCCCGCCCTCCAGCTAGAACCAGCCAGAGTCTCAACACCCTGAGGGCTGAGCATCACACCACCAGGAAGAGACATGAACGAGGTACCACTCATCGCCCCTACCGTGGGAATAGGAGAGGCATAATCCCAATCAATATCAGCTTTACCATCGAAACCGATAGGATTACCCAACGCATCCAACGTGATAGCCAAATCGTGTTCCCGGCCGTCGGTCACTTCCGTGATACCCGCCAGGCTCCCACTCGCGTCCCAACGCAACCGCCTAGCAAGCTCACCATCCACGGTCTCACTGACCCTATGACCATCCGCGTCATAGGCAAAGACCGTGTGGCTCGTGCCTTGCGGGCTAGTAAGACGACGCTCAACGAGCTGGCTCGCGCTGTCATAGGTGTACTCGCTGACCGTATCACCGTCGATGAAACGGATAATACGAGCAGCCTGGTCATACTCCCACGCCTTCGTAGCCCCGCTAGTAGAAACAGCAGCAACAAGCTGGCCATCCCCACCATACTCATAAGTGACTTTCTCACTACCAGTAGTCACCGAGGTGACACGACCCCACGAATCATGCTCAACACGGGTGGTTTCCTCCACACCGGCTGTTGTGTGAGTATGGCGGGAAACAAAACCATCCTTATAGGCCCACTGGTGGGTATCTTCACCGGCAACCATGTGGGTGACTCGGCCCATCGGATCGTAACCAAAGCGGACTGTATCCAACTCCGGATGCGTGATCGTGGCAAGATTACCAACCGCATCATAGCCATAACGATAAGTTGCCCCGCCAGCTGGAGTATAGGAGGTCCGCTCACCATCCTTCCCGTACGTCCAGGTAGAACACCGCTCCTGGCCTGCCACGGTAGTGTTCTGGGAAATCAAACGCCCCAGGCGGTCATAGGTGAACACATACCGATTATGTGAAGCATCGGTGAGGGTGAGGGTACGGTCATCATAATTAAGGTCCGAACAGGCAACTTCCTGATCCCCGATACGAGCCTTGGTAACCGCGCCATCCTTATACTCGAAACTCGTCACGGTTCCATCAGCACCCGTACGGGAGAGCGGGTTCCCAAGCTCGTCATACGCCACCGACACGGTACGCCCGAGCGGGTCAGTGACCGAGACAAGGTTATCCACACTGTCATAGACCCGCTTGGTCACCCCGCCAGCCGGGTCAACCACCCGCACCAAGCGATTACGCACATCGTATTCATAACGCGTAATACCGCCCAGGCCGTTACGCACCGAGACTAGATTCCCCGCCGCATCGTAACGGAAATAGCGTATACCGGTGAGGATATCCCGCGAGTAGGTCACCCTCCCACACGAGTCATACCGGAACTCGGAGGTACCCCGCCCAGCCACCCGGGCCCGCAACAACCTCCCACACGAGTCATACTCGAAAGTCGAACGCTCCCCAGCAGTATTCACCGTGGCAACCACCCGGCTATCAGCATCGTATTCGAAGCTTGTCACGCCTTCCGCGGTGGTGAGAGCTTCCAGACGCCCGGAAGGCCCATACGTGTAGTCAGTGACTTTCCCACCCGGACTCGTCATGGAAACCACACGCCCGGCAGCATCATAATCCAGGGTTGTTAGCCCGCCCTGGGCATCCAACATTTCCGTGACATTACCGTTCGTATCGTAAGTAACCACGGCCGCGTCTGTCGCGGTGTCATAACTAGCCACCGGACGCCCGAACTGGTCGAACTGCATAACCGCACCATTACCCTGGCTATCAACCGAGGTAGCGGTCCGTTCCTGAGAGTCTCTCACCGTCCGGGTAGTAACCCCAGCCGGGTCAATCACCGTTGAGAGATCACCCACCGCGTCATACTCAAACTTCCAGGCATGGCCCACCGGGTCAGCAACCTGGCGCAGGCGTGAGAGAGCATCAAAAACGAAAGTGAACTCATCACCGTCCGGCATAGTGATAGAACGCAGATTACCCAAGTCATCCACATCGTTACTCAGGGCATGGCCTAGCGGGTCAATGATTTTCTCTACCCGCCCATCAACCTCGCTATACACCAAGGTCAGTTTCGCCCCGCCAGGATCAGTGACCACAACCGGGCGCCCATAAACATCGTAATCAACCGTGGTCGTAGCCCCATCAGGATCAATACGGCGCGCTAACGTACCATCGGCGTTATAAACAAGCCGAGTCGTGAAACCGAGCGGCGTGACCATCTCAACCACGCGCCCCGCGCTATCACGCTCCATCCGATAGGTATTACCCAACGCGTCAGCGAAAGAAATAACCTCACCGGCATCGTTGTAGCCAATAGTCTGGAACACTCCGGTTGGATCCGTCGCCTTAACAAGGAGCCCGTTTACCCACTCCAGGCTGGTCACCGCACCATCAGCGTTAATGAAACGGCTCGGATTAGGGCTATCACCCTCATACTCATACCGGGCCACCAAACCAGTAGGCCCTACCGCCTCAACCAGGCGGTCCTGCTCATCATAGGAGGCAGTCAGTTCCCCGCCAGCCGGGGAAACCGTGCGAACCAGGTGTCCACGCTCATCATAAAAATGCGTAGTGACTTTATTATCTCGATCACGCGAACGCAGCAAGTTCCCGTGCCGGTCATAAGACATGGTCTGGCGGTTACCATCAGAATCCTCAGCAGCAATGGTACGCCCCCGACTATCAGCCACCCAGGTATTCGAACGAGTACCATCCCCATCACTGACCACCGTGACCCGGCCCGGTAGATAAGCAAAATGAGTATCCCGACCATGCTCAGAGGTCTGCTTGACCACGCGAGCTTCGCCGTCGTAAACATTCACGCACTCAACCACGCCAGTTGTCGCAACCACACGCGCAACCAACCCAGCATCATCAATCTCGTAACGCCGGGTACCATGCGGGCCGCTCGCGCCCACCAAATGCTCGCCCTCGTAGTGGTATTCGAAACGGGTACCATCCCAGCCACGGGCCACAACCACCCGGCCATCCCGATACTCAATATCGATACGCCGCCCACGCTCGGTTACCAGTGCACTGACCAGGCCATCACGATCACGCTCGGCTCGCACCCCGAAACCTACACGCCCACACACCTCAATCCACGCGCCAGCACGGGTGAAGACCCAACGCTGACCAGTATTATCCGAAACCTCCCAGCACGGCACTCCCTCGCTATCGCCAGGCACCGCAACCGCACGCAGCCAGAAGTTTTCTCCCTCAGCACGCACCACACCCGAACCTGGTTCGAACCGCTCAGCATCTACCGGGAAATACACATGCTGGCCATCCGCACGCATCCACACCACGTGATCAGCACGCTCGACCAGACACTGATCAAGCACGCTCACCCACCCGATACCAAAAACACCCCGCGCGGGAGCATCCTGCGCGCCCGTATGCTGCATATGACTCAGGATCGAGTTATACATCCGCGACAGGCCACCAACCTGGCAACCCTCCGGGAAACTAATATCCAACTCCGGTTCAAGGAAATTACCCGTCGCACTATTAACCGGATCAGACACCAAAGCAGAATTAACAACCTGACCAGTCAGACACGGCCACGCTACCTGAATAGCCTTACGCCCCGCATCCAAACCAGCATTATCAAGCACCGCATCAATATGCGAATCCAGCAACGTAAGCACCGGACCACCCTCGCCAGCCTCCTTGAAAGCCTGACGCACCACATCAATCCAGTCCGCATCGTTATCGTTATTACGAATGTAATCGTTAATACCCCACGCGATACTCTCACCACCAGAAAGACTCCCAAACTTCCAACCGCCCACAAAGGCGCTGACGGCAGTCTGCAAGGCACGCGGATGGCTTTCGAGAGTGTCATGCGCTGAACGGGTGGCTAGTACGTATTCGTACAGGTTCGCGGGGTAGCAGGAAGAACGCCCGCCTGAGCCGCCCCCGCCGCTGCCTGGCATGGGGGTGTCGTGCTGGGGTAAGGCAGGCTGATCGATGGAATGTGCGGGCGGGGTGCCCGGGTAGCGCGCGCTCGGAGGGATGAGGAGTGGTTCGTTAGCCAGCCACAACGGTATGAGCTCCGGGTTAATGGGCCGCCGCGCAAGCCAGCGGTTGTGGTCATCTTCCCAAGCATTGAAGATATCGATCATCTTCTGCTCAGCCTCAGCCGCTTCTTCCAGATCGGTAACGCCCGATTCCAGAGCCGTCAAGGACGCGACGAGCATCTCTTTATCCGCGCGTTGGATATCCATATTCTGCGCGTACACATCCGCGAAACGCCCAGCGAAGTCAATTTGCGCGTAGGCGATACCGCCGTTAAGAGTGGCTTGGGCGGTGTTTAGCGCCTCAATCGCGTTCTTGATAGCGCTCTTTAAATTGCTCGCGAGACCGATTTCGAAACCGGTATATACGTTGGGTCTTGGCATGGGAACTACCTATCGTTGTAAATCGACATCCGGGCTGGGCAAGCTGTGTTTCGCGCGCTCGGTGTGAGCACCTCGCGGGGCACGGGACAGTGTGCTGTGGTGGCGAGGCGAGACAGGGCGAGCGATGAAGAAGCCATAGAGGAGAAAGAAGCCATAGGGAAGAAACACGACATAAGGGGAACGCACGATCCGGGCGGTCCGCCGCGTGGTGACACGCAAATGCGGTGAACCGCCCGGATTGCGCGCAAATCGGACTGGGTGGTGGTGTGGTGCTTACTCGCCGCCGCCGGCGGTGAAGATATTGGTCGAGATCTGGTCGAGCTGGTTACGCAGATCTTCAAGCTCCTGCTTGGCCTTGTCCAGAGCCGACTTGGTCTGCGGCCACACATCACCGCGGAACTGCTGAGCGAGCGGACCGTCCCACACATTCGCATCCGAGAGAGTCTGACCCTGGGTATCGAGCTGCGAAATCTGATCGGTCAGGCCACCGTTAATAATGGACTGCATCTGCTGAATGGCCTGCTTGGCTTCACTGGATGTAAGAACACGAGCCATGATTGGTCTCCTTTATTGGGTAGAGAAGAGTTCTGACAGTGCCGACAGGGCGACATTGTCATGTCTAGCCATCGACGCTTTTGACGCTACTGACCCTGGGTAAATACTCCGTAACGCGAAATGTTACAAATCGATAACATTTTCGTGGGTGGTGGTGGGCTTGCGTTAATCTTCTCGCGGGCTTTACTGCTCTGCGGTGGAATATAACGACGACGGCGCCTTTCCGGCCGGGTGGAACCGCGCGGTGAAGGTAAATTCGCATAGTATGTGCCCCCAAGGTTAATAAAAATCAAACTCCCGGGAAACGGCTTTCTGGCGCGGTTTAAGCCGCGGAAATATGTCATCGCATGGTGATAGGGTGTGGCCGTCATGCGCTCACCACACTACGAAAGGCGCCCAATGTTTCCTGTCCGCAACTTTGTGAAGCGATGCCGGCCAGCGCTTCTGGCCTTGGCGGTTCCCGCTCTGGCCGTGGCCGGGGTAGCGGTGGCCGTCCCGGCTCAGGCCGATCCTGGAGTTGTTACGATCCAGGTGGGCGGCGACGGAGCTATCACGGCGATGGCCGGCGGTGATGGCCATCGTATTGATCCGGCAGCCGCCGGTGGAGAGCTCCCCATCCGGGTGGTGACCTCCTACACCTTTAACGGGATCACCACCTCGGATGCCAGCAGTGTTGCAGGCGCTACCGGCCCGGTTCGCATCGATGTGACTGTGCAAAATGTCACAGGTAAATTGGAGCGGGTGAATGCCGATGTTGACGGGCGCGCGGTTAGTCACGAGGTCCTGGTGGCCACCCCGATGTCGGTTGCTGCCGGTGTGGAATTGCCCGGGATCGCCCCCGAAGCCGTTCGGACTCCCCAGGCCGGCGGTGAAGGCGTAGCAACCAACGGCGTCGTCGCCGTTAATGACCGCGGTACCACCACGGTGCAGTGGGCTGGACTTACCGGAGTAGGGTCCACCACCTCTCTGCTGCATTTCACGTTGGTTGTTGAGGCGCAGGATTTCGTCACGCCCGTTATTAATATTGCGACGCAGCCAGGCTTCGGAATCAACCCGGATTCGCGCAAGCAACGTGAGGAAACACTGCTCGTTTCCCAAACGATCCGTACCCTGCAAGAATCCGCGGATATCCTCGCGGATTCCGGAACCGCCCTGGAGGATGCGCGTGCCATGCTCGCCAACGCCGGTGGTTCCATCGGTTCGCGCACTATCCGGGATTTGGAGATGTCACGCGGGCGCATTGAGAATTCGGCGCAATCCGTCTCATCCACGCTGGAGAGCCTGGAATCGCGCCTCAACAGCCTCTTCGCCAGCACGGGCTCCACCATGTCTAGCTCGCTGGCGGAAACAACCGCCACCGTGCGTACCCTTTTGGGTAACCCGGATGCTCCGCGGCCGCGTATCGATATCAACCCCGATACCTGCGAAATCAACTTCGGTCTGGAAGAAGATCTGCCGGCTACGCCGAGCCCGGCGGCTCCCAGCCCGGGGGAGGGGCCGAGCGCTTCGGCATCCCCGGTCCCTTCGCCTTCCGCTTCTGCGGGTACGGGTGCCGCGCCTTCGCCGTGGCCTACCCTCCCGAACGGGGATCCCAGCCCCAGGCCAACCGCAAGCTCCATCCCCATGGCCACGCTTTCGCCGGCGCCCAAGCCCAGTGGTCCGGCCGCGGGCGATGACCTGCCCACCGTCACCAACCCGGAAGAAGTAATTCCGGCCGGTGGGGTATACGGGGTTATCAACGGTCTCTCAGCCCGTTTGGAAGCACTGAGCGCCACCACCACCCGCTGCCAAGAACATATTCTTTCCGATCTGGATAGCATCCTCGGACCGCAAAATCCCTCCCCGGAAGACTGCGCAAATCCGGCCGTTGCCACCACCTTGACCTGCACGATTCTCAGCGCCCACCACGATCTGAATGAGCTGAGCAACCAGGTGCGTGCCGAAGGTGAGGAACTTGTGACGCAGCTGCGGGGCGGCTCCCAGCACAAAAACCTGGATACCGTGGAGCAATTGGATGGCGCGCTGCGCAGCGTGAATGCCCTCGCGAAAGATCTCCAGATCTACCAGCATGAGGGCCGCCTGCCGCAGCCGGCACCCACGCCGGAGCTTGCCCCCAGCGTCCCGGCGCTTCCGGGAACCGAACCTTCTGGTTCGCCCGAACCGAGTGCGGGGTCGGAACCGAGTGCGGGGTCGGAACCAAGCGCGGCTCCCGCGCCTTCTAGTTCGCCGGCACCCAGCACGGCACCCAGCGCGGCTGCGCCCCAAGTGATCCCGCCCGAAACGGTGGATTCCAGCGCACCCATGACGCCCTATATTGACGAACTCAAGAAGCGTTTCGATGCTGCCCTCAAGCTCGTGGATACCCTGGATAAGGAATTTGCGCGGGTGAATGCGGAAGCCGGAAAGGCTTTTGAACGCAATCAAGCCCAGGACAAGCGCCTCACGGAGATCACGGAATCCATGTGTATTGACGCGGGCCTCACCCGCGCGGTTGGCGCCGAGGATCCTATCGCCAATCCCAAGCTCGATAAGAAGACCGTGCGGGGAGTTGTTCGTGATCTCACCGGCGCTGAATGTCCGCATACCGCGGGAATGATCGGCAACCGGGCGGGCAAATATCGCGAATCTGTACGTTTCCTCGGGCAGGAAACCCGCGATCACATCACCTCAATTATGGAAGCCACCCAATCGGTGAGCGGAACGAATCAGCCGGAGGCAATTGCCGGGCTCACGCAGCTACGCGAGGGCCTCACGCAATCCCAGCAGATCCTCACCGATCTGGATACCGAACGTGCCCGCCTCGATGATCAGCGCAAGGACCGCACCGCACAACTCGCCCAGATGGTCGATGAACTCAATAAGAACATCGCCACAACCGTTAATATCTACGCAGATCTGGCCCCGCTGGCCCGTGACGTAGTGGGAGAATTGGATGCCTTCGCCACGGAGCTAGACGGCTTCGTTGGAAAATCAAAGACCCGTGCCGACGAAACGGGCACTACCAATCGTGACCGCCTCTACACCGGGGTCTCTACCGCGCGGGACCGCACAGAACGTTCCTCCAGCGCAATTTTCGATAGCGTATCCAATCAGCTGACGGTCTTCTCCGGGAACCTGCGCGATACCGGATCCCGAGCGGTGCGGAGCACCACCGGTCTTATTACGGATGCTAATAAGACCCTCGATGCGGAAACCAGCCAACTCATGGATGAGAACAGTACAACCGTGAGCGCAACCAGCCGCAACGCCGTCACCAATTCGGATGCCGTTTCCGCCCTCATCATGCAGGACCTCGTGAACGTGCTCGCGGATATCGGGACCAATACCCCCGGTGGGGGCGGTCTGCTCGGAGCAATGAAAACCTCCGAAGGGCACCTTGGAATTGCCGATGCCAAGCTCAGCGATTCCACCGCGACCACCACAACCATTCAATCCGGGTACCGTTCGGCACTCGGGGCGGATGCCTTCGGGGCCGCACGGCTGCGCGCCTCCCTGGCCCGCCTTGAACAGTTGCCCACGCTACCGGCAACCGGTAACGCGGAAATCGGAATGTACTCCTTCCACGTCATTCCTACCGAGGAGGAAAAGTGAGCGAATCCGCCAAGCACACCGAGGCCGATACGCAATCCCCGGGGGCCTACCCGGCGGGCAGCGAATCCATTCGTGATCGGCGCCGTACCGCATTCGGTATTCTCGCGACTCTTCTGCTGCTCGCCCTTCTCGCGGTCCTGGTCTGGTTCTTCCGGTACCAATCCGAAAAGGCGCGGACGACCGAAGACCCCGATTTCGAGGCATTCCCGCCGGCATCCGTGGAGCTCGCCGTGGAGAATGCTCCCGAGGGGCTCAAGCTCGGCGTCGTCGTATCCTATACGGAAGATCTCACCCAGGGACCGGGCTGGGACCTCAGCGGTGAAGGCGTGCGAGTGGCGCAATGGCGCCTCGCGCAGGGCGGCACCCCAGTGGAGCTTGTGACCGTTTCCGATCAGGGCAGTGACGACGGCGCCCGCGCCGCCATCACCGAATTATCCGATAGTGATGTTTCTGGGGTCATCGCCCTGACTACCGGTAGCCACACCCTGGCGCTCGCGAACGCGGCTGCCGATGCCGGGCTTCCCATTATCTTCCCCTACCAACTTCAGCCCTCCGCCAACGTGCCCGAGGGTGCACACTATCGGCTTCCCACCGCGGGTGGCTGGATCACCGGGCTGACCAACCAGCTCGGTGACCTCCAGTGTTCCACCGTGGTTTCGGTGGGCGGAGAACTTGCTAACGGGGTGCGGGGAGTGCGCGGGGTAGATGCCCACATCGGCCTGGCCGAACCGGCCACCGTGAGCGCCCAGGTGCTTGAAGCAACCCTGGGGCGGCCCAATCCCTGCGTGGTTATTGACGCTCCGGCATCCACGATCGCCCAGCAGATCACCGGCTTGCGCGGGGCGCGATACGATGGCCCGATTTTGGTGGGGCCGGAAGCTTTTAATGGCGTGCTGAGCACGGGCCTTACCGATGCGCACACCCCGATTGCCGGTATCTACAGCTACGGATTCCCCACCCCGGGCGGACTATCCCTCACCTCACCGGATGCCAGCGGACTACCGGCCGGCGGTTTCCTTCAGGCCGTGGAAGTGATGCGCACCAACGGCGCACTTCCCTCCTTGCGAGATGACACCGAGTTCAGCGCACGCTGGCAGTACGCGGACGGCCTCAGCCACGATGCGGTTCTCAGCTTCGTGGCGGCCGCTGCGGTAGCCGACTCCACCGACCCGGCCAAGATCACGCAGGCCCTCACCACCCCCGAAGCACACGAAGCCGCGGTAGCGGGAACCGAACGGGTGGCGCGCTGCGGTGCCGGCGGCAAGGGCAACGGGGCTGGCGGCCAGACCGACGGGCCGTGCCCGGTGCAAGCGGCCATCGTGGACGGGCGCATCGAATGGATTTCTTCTGAGGCCGTGCGCTAAGGAGCAACCCGAAGAAAAAGCGGAGCGGGCCGCCCGCATTCCCCAGGCGTGGCCCCTGAAGGTAAAGGCACAGCGGATAACGATATGCGTATTGTCATTAGGAGCGATCACTCGGATCGGTTGTTTTCTCTGACAAACGTGACAGAGGAGACGCGCGTCGGGGATATTCTCGACGGCGCCCACCTCGACCGGCGCGAATGGGCCACCGTGTGGGTGGATGGCGTAGCGGTCACTCCCTCCACCACCCTGGCCCGCGCCGGGGTGCACGAGGGGAGCGTCATCTCCGCCGTCGAACCGGAGCATCCCACCGATGAATGGGGCTTCATCATCACCGCGGGGCCGGATACCGGGCGCTATATTTCCCTCCCCGCGGGTCGCACCCTGCGCATTGGCCGCAGTCCGCAAGCCGATATCCACCTTAATTCCCCCACGGTTTCGTGGTCGCATTGCCTCGTGGAAGTACGCGAGGATGGCCTGTGGATGAGTGACGATAACTCCTCGAACGGAACCATCCTGGACGGTGCGGCCCTGAAGGGGGAAGAAGGCGCCACCGAATTGCACCCCGGCGACATTATCGGCATCGGGGCCTTCTACCTCGAAGCGGTTCGGCGTGATGAGGAGGGCTCTCACCAGAACGACGACGCGGCTAACGGCGTGCTCACCGCCGTCTCCACGGTCGCTTTTAACCGTCCCCCGCGCCGGGCCCTGCCCGCCCACCCTAAACAACTCGAAGCACCGGAAAAGAAAACTCCGGAAAAGCCCGGTCGGCTCTCCTGGGCTGCGATCCTGGCTCCGATTTTCATGGCCGTGGTGCTCGTAGCGGTTCTTGGTTCCTTCCGCTTCGCCCTCATCGCGCTTTTCTCCCCGGTTATCGCCATAGGTTCTTTTATTGAACAGAAACGCCGCTCCAAGAAGAGCAAAATCGAAGAAGAAGAAAAGTTCGTGGCCGCGCTCCAGGATTTCACCGTGGATATTGGCAAAGCGGCCCTGGTGGAACGCTCCCGCATGCGCTCCCAAACTCCCTACCAGCATGAGCTGGCCGAACAAGCCCGGCGTGGCGGGCCGCGCCTGTGGCAGGTGCGCTCCGATCATTTCGATTTCGGCAGCGCCCAGATTGGTACCGGGCCGGTTCCCTTCGAGGTCCCGCTGGAAAATGCCAGCACCAAACCGGAGCCGCGGGTGCGCGAGGTGCTCGACCTGGCCCGCATCCCCGCAGCCCCGGTTCGGGTGGATTTCACCAAGGGCCCGGTAGGGATCTGGGGTGAGCGTGACGAAGCCCTGGCGTTGGCGCGTTCCCTGGTGACCCAACTAGCCACCCTCTCCGGTCCGGCCGATGTGACAATCGCGGTCGCCACGGACCGGGCTCGTTCCGAACACTGGCGCTGGTGCGCCTGGCTGCCCCATACCCGCGTGGGCGGAGCTAACCCGAATAACCGCCATCTCGCTTTCGAACGCACCCCGGCCCAAACGATGCTGCGCGGCCTGCGCGATGGCCTCAACGGCTTACCTTCAGCATCCCTCTTCCTCGTTATTGATGATGTTGCGCTCCTGGAAGGCCGCGATTGCCCGGCCCGTGACCTTCTCGCGTACCGCGGGGAGGATGTGACCGGTTCCCAGAAAGCCAAAGAAGTAAGCGGTATCGTGTTGGCTACCCGCCCCGAACAGCTCCCCGCTTCTTGCCATAGTGTGATCGAGGCAAAACCCGGGGCAGAGCTGATTCTGAGTATCCCCTCCGAGGACATCACCATCGAGCATATCGCCGGGGCGGTGTCCACCGAGCCGCGCCTGGAAGAGTGGGCGCGTTCACTCTCCCTCTTCGACGATCCGGAAGTGCGAGACGCCGGCGCGGCCCTACCTCCCCTCGTTCACCTTCTCGGTTTGCTCGGGCTTTCCCGCGATATGACCAGTGCGGATATCACCCAACTGTGGCAGAACAACAAGGGGTTCCGCTTCCCGCTAGGCGTATCCGAAGATGGTACGTACTGGCTGGATATGGTTCGGGATGGGCCGCACGGCCTCGTGGGTGGCACCACCGGTTCAGGTAAATCGGAAATGCTGCGCACCATGGTTGCCGGGCTCGCCGCCCGGGTAGACCCCCAGCACCTCACCTTCATCCTTGTTGATTTCAAGGGCGGGGCTGCCTTCGCCACTCTCGACCAGCTCCCGCACACCATCGGCACTCTCTCGAACCTGGAGCCCTCCCTGGCTTACCGCGCTCTGCGTGCCCTAGAAGCTGAGATGCTCTACCGTCAGCAGTGCTTCGCGGCCGCCGGGGAAGGCGTGGACAACCTCGATAACTACTTGGCAACGAACCCTAGCGAGCCCATGCCGCGCATTCTCGTCGTCGTCGATGAATTCGCGCAGCTCGCGAAAGAGTACCCGGACGTGCTCTCCTCCCTGGTTTCCATCGGCGCGGTGGGGCGTACCCTCGGTGTACATATGGTGCTCGCTACCCAGCGCCCGGCTGGCGTTGTCAATGATGACATCCTCGCGAATACCAATATGCGGGTGGCTCTGCGTGTGCAATCACGCGATGATTCCTCGAATGTTATCGGGGTGCCGCACGCCTCCAGCATCGGTCGCGAACAGCGCGGGCGCGCCTATATCAAACTTGGGGAAGAGGATATTCACCCCATTCAAACCGCGCTCGTCACCGGCATAAGCGACGCCGCCCAATCCACCGATCTTCACGTGGACGAAATTGAGCTGGGCGGGCCGCTGCCCGATCACACCGTGGCCCGTGCCGGGGACGAAGAATCCGACGTCGATCTTCTTATTCGCGCCATTCAAGAAGCCCACCGTGCCGCGGGCTTTGGTACCCCGCGTCCCGTGTGGCCCGAACCGCTGGGCGAACGCGTGGATCTGCTTCTCGATACCGATACCCCGCGCGCAGGGGTGGCCAATATTCGCGTAACCGAGGGTGGGGATACCGTTGCTGTGGCCCTGGCTGATGATCCCAGCCACCAGCGCCAAATCCCGGCTGGCTGGCGGCCCGCGGAGGGGAATCTTATGCTCGCCGGCATTCCCGGTTCGGGAACAACGACGACGCTGCAATCCCTCGCCCTCGTGATCGCGGCAACATCCGACCCGGCCACCACGGATTTTCTTTACCTCGACCTGGGTGGGCGCGGCCTGGAACCCCTCCACGAACTGCCCCATTCCATTGGTTACGCCGGGCCGGGCAAAGCCAATCGCGAACTTCAGCAGCGCCTGCTGCGCTACCTGCGCACCGAATACGATAAACGCACCACGGACCCGGGAGAATATTCCGATATTTACGTCTTTATCGATTCTTTTGCCACCCTGCGTGAAGAATACGATGATGCGGAAGGTATGGAACTCCTCGAAGGTCTCTACCAGGTGTGGGGTAAGGGGCCGGGCGTAGGCATCCACATGGCGGGTGCTACCTCGCGCCTCAAAGCAATTCCTGCGGCAGTCGATGAAGTCACCACCCAGAAATGGCTCTATCGCCTGGCTGATTCTTATGACTACTCCCTGGTGGGGGTCTCGCGTGATAACATCCCCGCCCAGGTTCCGGGCCGCTACGTGGACGCGGTCACGAAACTCCACGGGCATGTGGCCACCGTTCCCGCCTCGCTCGAGCAGGCTATTGCCTCGGTGGCAGCGCGCTGGCAGCCGGTGGAGAAAAGCACCGTGGTGGCGCGCCTGAGCGATGACCTGCGAGTATCCGATCTGAGCACCACCGCGCAGCTGACGGGGGAGCCCTGGATTATCCCGGTCGGAGTGGAAGAAGCCACCCTGCACGATTACTGCCTGGAAGCCTACGCCGGGGAACATATGCTCATTTCCGGCCCGGCCCGCAGCGGGAAAAGCTCCGTGCTCCTGGGCATCGCCATAAAACTTGCCGGCGATGCCCGGGCTGCCGGAAGTCCCCTGCGGATTATCGGCCTGGCTTCGCGCCGCTCCCCGCTGCACGGTAGCGATGTCTTCGATATTGTTTATGACCATGAGGACGTTCCCTCCGCGGTGGCGGAGGCGGGTCTGGGCACCACGCCCACAATTCTTGTGATCGACGACGCCCACCACATCACAGAAGGGGAAGACGCTCTCAAGGATCTCCTCGCCACCGCCAACCAGCAGCTCCTCATTATCGCGGCCGGCCGCAATGATGACCTGCGTTCCGCCTACGGTAAATGGACGGCCACGTTGCGTAAATCGCGATTGGGTATTCTGCTCCATCCGAACCGCGATTATGATGGCGACCTCCTGGGCGTGCGCCTCCCGCGCCGCTCCCCGGTCAAAATGACCGCAGGGCGCGGGTATGCCTGCGAAGGCGGCACCGCGACCCTTATCCAAGCCGTGACCGTGCGAGATGACGCATGAGTACCGCTTTTGATTTCGGAGCATCCTACCGCGCCCTCAGCCCCATCGGTCGCGGTGCCTCCGGTGTGGTGTACGAGGGGGAACGTAAGGACGATGGCACTCGCGTCGCCATTAAATTCCTGCGCGATGAATACGTGGGAGACCCGGAAATTCTGCGGCGCTTCATTACCGAACGTTCCGTCCTCACGCAGCTCAGCCACCCCCATATTGTCGGGGTGCATGATCTGGTGGCCGACGGCGGGAAACTCGGCATCGTCATGGAGTACGCTCCGGGCCCCAACCTGCGTGAATACCTTACCGAACGCGGTCCCTTAGCACCTGCGGACGCCTTGGCTATCACCCGCCAGGTGGTCGAAGCATTACAGAGCGCACACGCGGGCGATGTGGTCCATCGCGATATTAAACCGGACAATATTATTTTGACCGCGCTCGCACCGGACGCGGCGCACACGCCGGACTCCGCCTCTCACGAAGATAAAGATAGGGTGCTTCCGGGGCGGAAAAAACTGCGGGGGCGCACCGAAGCGGAGGACCGTTTCAACGTCAAAGTAACAGACTTCGGTATTGCCGCGATTATCGGGACCGGCTCAAAAACCACGAGCATCGTGGGAACCCCGGATTATATGGCCCCGGAACTCATTGCGCAGGCGCGCGCCACCCCGAGCGTGGATATGTACGCGGTGGGCATTATGCTCTACGAGATGCTCACCGGGCGCACCCCCTTCGGAGGGGAGGGCCTCAACCCTTTCACCATTGCGCATCGTCACCTCACGGAGAAAATTGCTCCATTGGCCGGCCTGGAAGAAAATACCGCCGCGCTCCTTGATGAACTGGTCGGGAAGAACCCGGATACCCGGCCGAATGCCGCGGAAGTGCTGGAACGGCTACCCGACTGCCTGGAAGCAACTGCCGGCCATGCCCCTCTGGAGATCAACACCTCTGCTCCGGCCTTTTATCCGGCCACCATGTTGGACGGTGCTTTCAGCGCCGCCGCGCTCACCCCTGCTGCGCTGAGCTCGACTAACGATACTGAGAAAGAAGCGCCGGCCCGCCCCGCCGTCGTCCTTTCCCATGAAAATTTAGCGGAGCTCGATGCTGCGCCGTCGGCCACCATTATTAGTTCCGGCGCGGCACTGGACCTTAACTACGCGCCCGCGCCCGTGGTTGAACATGAGCCGAGCTTCTGGGAAAAAATCGGGAGCTTTATACGGGAGCACTGGATGCTCGTGACTCTAGGCGCCGTGACGCTCATCGCAGCGATTGCCGGGGTGGTGTGGATGCTGTGGCCGCAGGCAGAAAGCGCCGATACCGGCCCAACCGAACCGATCCAGGCGCGGCTGGAGGACCATCCGCTTCCCTCCGGCCTGTCGATTGTGCGCGAGGCGAAGTGGAATCCGCAACGCCAGGTTATCGACTACACCGTCACATATAAAACCGCGAAAAGTCCGATTTCGGGCAATGTGCTGGAGGTACTTCCCGCTCCGCAACCCAAGGACGAGGGTGGGGACGCCCCGAAGAATCAGTCTGATAAGCAGAACGCGCCGGGCACAGGCGGGGCAGCGGCGCCGCAATGCGCCGACGTGGTGTGGGATCGGGCCGGCAAACCGCATTCCAATGCGACGACCTCGCTCACTGCCCGCTGCGCCTGGACTCTCGCGGCTCCCACCGTTACCGTGGGGCAGCCGGTGACCATTACCGCCACGGTGAGCTCCGACTACATTCCTGAAGACGAACAAGAACTGTCACGGTGGCTCACGGAGGTCAGTGAGGCAACTGCGAAGGCGGCCGGGGACGAAACAGCTACGTCTACCGCCTATCCGCTCCAGCGCTTACGCTCCGTCAAAGTCACGGTGCCTCCGCGGATCCAGCAGGGGCAGCCGATCCCCATCAGCATTATCGGGGTGTGGCCCAATGGTGAGAACGTGACGACGCCGCTTTACACCAGTCCCGCCAGCGGTGCCCCGACGAGTATCCTCGCGGATCTCACGGGTGGGGATACCAAGAACCTGCGCTTCACCGATCGCTGTTCCGGGGCGGTGACCATCAGTTCGGACGGCCACGCAGTTTCCGCGCTCTACCCGGCCCAATGCGAGATCGGTGCGGTTGTCGGTAATTTCGATGCTGCTCCTGGCACCATCGCCATTACCGGCGCGGGCTCGTAGCAATACGAAGCAGCATCGGAGGGAGCCGGGCGCGGGCCCGGAGCGGCAAACGGATTTTGGGCCAGCTTTAGCCTTGGAGACGCCGCCCCACCGCGAGTGCTAATCCGACTCCGCCCAGCAATGCCGCGAGTACCAGGCCCGCAGTAGAACTCGCTCCGGTGCGTTGCAACGAGGTTGGGCGCGGCGTGGGCATATTCACCGGCGGGCGCGGCGTGCTTACCGAAGACGGTGAGCTGGGAACGCTCGGAGTGCTCGGGACCGTGGGAGTGCTGATAATAGCCGGCGCGGTGGGTGTAGGCGCCGGCGGCGCGGGCGTGGGCGGCGTCGGGCTGGGAACGCTCCGGTCGCTAGGTTCCGGTTCCGGTGAAGATGACGGTTCTGGCGAAGGCTCCGGGGACGGCTGCTCGCATAGCGTGATCACCGCGGCGGCTTGATCGCAACCGTCCTCCCCAATGCCGCTCAGGTCATACGTGACCGCGGGGTTGGCGTAGAGAGCATAGGTGTAGGCGTACCAATCGCCCGCACCCAACGCGCCCTCAATATCGGTCCCGATAAGATCGCTGCGCCCGCTTTCCTTCGTGGCGACACACTGCGGCGAACCGGTCAATCCGGCATCCGTCACCCGTTCGCGCGCAGCCGCATTGACCGCCGGGTCGCTGAGCGAATACGTGGGTAGATCACCCATGCGGCCCCACTCGAATTCCTGTAGGCTCTGGCAGCCCTCGAGATACGATCCGGGACCGCCACCTTCCTGGGAACATTTCCACAGCTTATTCGTGGCTCGCACCGGAAGCACAGTCACCTCCGACTGCACCGCCACATCACCTTCCACCCGGAGCGTGTAGATACCCGGACCGTGCAACCCGAAAGAATATTCGTCGTACAGGGCCATATTCCCGACCACGCCGTCGTAGGCCTGGTACGACGGCGGATCTGTGGACACGGCTCTATCGGCCTTCATATGCCACACACCCAGATCCATATCCTCGAAATCCGGCCCGATATGGGGATACCAGGGGAAAGTTTCGGGGTCCCGGCCGGGATTGAGCTCGGGATCGACAATGACCGCGCCTTCCTCACCCCGGCGTACTTCCCAGATGGGCAACTCCTGATTCACCGGAACGGTGGGAACCGTCCAGCGCGTCTCCCAATCGAAATCAGGTTGCGTCAGGCGGGCCTCGAGAGCGGCATGGTCCGGAACACTGGTGACCGTCAATGTGACGTTCTCCAGCACCGTGGGGACGAAAACGGCCACCCCCTGCGCGCTTTGGATATGATCCGAGGAACCCAGCAGACGGGCTACCTGAATCGTGTAGCTCACATGGGCGACGTCGCCCACCTTCTCCACGCACGTATCCCCGCCGCGGCAATTCACCCCGCCGCCGGTAGGATTCACGACGTTTCCGATAACGGTGCGGCTCGGGTCAGGCCCGCCGGCTTTCGCGGTGGCGGGAAGGAAAATGCCGGCGCCGGCCAGCGCGGCAGCAAGGGCGAAACGCCCCCAGACACATGCGTGATTAGCCATGGGTACCCCCGTGGAAATTATGTTCCCGATGCGGTTTCGGCAATGACGCCGCATCGAGAAAGGCGTGATATGCGGGTAAATAGTCCGCACCTAGTTTCATACTACGCCTTAGTAAATTAATATGCGCGGGTTTTTAGGGTAGCCGCCAATCAACCGGCGCGGCACCCTGCTCGGCAAGAAGTGCATTGGCCCGCGAGAAAGGCTTGGAGCCGAAGAAGCCGCGGGATGCTGAAAGCGGGGACGGGTGCGGGCTGGCAATCACCGGGGTAGCGCCCAGTAGCGGGCGTAGCTCCTGAGCGTTACGGCCCCACAGAATCGCCACCAGGGGCTTCCCGCGCGCCGCGAGAGTGCGGATCGCGTGATCGGTGACCTTTTCCCAGCCGCGCCCACGATGGGAATTGGCGTTATTCGGGGTCACGGTCAGCACCCTATTGAGGAGCATAACGCCCTGTTCGCACCACGGCGTGAGGTCACCGCTGCTGGGAAGCGGGGCGCCAACGTCGTCGTGCAATTCTCGGAAAATATTGACGAGCGAGCGCGGCGGGGCCACATTCGGCGCCACACTAAAGGAGAGCCCCACCGCATTCCCGGGAGTGGGGTAGGGGTCCTGACCCACAATGAGCACCTTGACGGCATCGAGGGGATACGTGAAAGCACGCAGCACATTCTTGCCCGCGGGAAGATAGCCGCGCCCGGCCGCGTTTTCCTCGCGTAAGAACGTCCCCATCTCGTGAATGATAGGTTCAACAGGGGCAAGAGCCCGCGCCCAATCGGGGCTGATGATCTCGGAAAGAGGCTGCATAGTGTCAGAGTACCGGAGTGAAGAACCTCCTTTTGCGGAAGCGCCCTCGGGAGGCGGGCGCGGGGAAGGGGATTCCGCGCGCCGCGAGCGCGAGGCCGCCTGGGAGGATTTCCTGCGCGGTGCCGGGCCCGCATTGCACGACGACGAGCTGCGCGTCCTCACCACGGAGATGCGCTGGCGGGCCGCGTACCGCACGAAAACCGAGGCGATTCGGGCACTCGGCATGACTCCCACCCGCTACTACCTGATCCTTTCCGGGATTCTCAATAACCCGCGCGCTGAAGTGGAGTATCCGGATGTGGTGCGCGCTATTACCCGCTTGCGGGATCTGCGCGATAAAGAACGCGGCGGTCGCGGCGGAAAACAGCTAGGCTAGCCGTGTGGCAGGAAAGTACCCAGTAGACGAATTTGATATCGCGGCGCGCCAGCGCACAACCCGCGGGGCTCACCGCAAGCGCGAATCCTCGGTGAAGTGGTGGATCGCGCTTATCGCTATCCTCATTCTCGCCCCGGCTCTCGGGTACGGCATTGTCAAAATGAACCAGATTTCAGTAGCGCCGCCCTCCCAGAAACCGAGCGTAAGCGCACCGGCCCAGTCCGCAACGCCGGCGCCCGAAGCTGGTACCGAAGGCGCGGGTGCGGAAAGTAGCCAGGCGCCCGCGGCGCAGGCTCCGAACCCCGCGGAAGCCGCCTCGCCTTCGGCTTCCCCCACTCCGGCCGCTGAGGTGGATCACAGCCGTTCTACCCTCATCCTCAACGCCTCCGGAATTTCCGGATATGCCGCGGCCCACCAGAGCCAGCTCACGGAGGCTGGCTTTACCGCCACCTCCATCGGTAACTACCAGCACGCCGCTCCGGCCCATTCCCAGATTTTCTATCCGGCGGCCGCCGATCTGCCCACGGTGGAGGCCATCGGTGCGGAACTGGGGATCACCGATTTCGTTGAAAACGCCAGTGCCAGCGGGGATAGCATCGTCGTTGTGCTGGTGGGAGATACCCGCGGCTAAAGAACCGCGCGCGAAGATTCCCGGCTTCGCCAGCCGCTAAAAGTTGAGCGTATTCCGCTCAAGTGTTCGGGGCGGTAATCCGGGGTGAGGCGCGCGGAATTGCGGGCATATCGCGCTTTTCTGGCGGGTGGCTGCTGCGTCGTCGTACCTGAACCAAAGCTTGCACTCGAGCCGTGAGAGTGCCAGAATCTCTGTTAGCACTCCGAGTATGTGAGTGATAAGTCCACCTGGTTGGTGAGGCTGACCGTGAGCGAAGAAAGGCTTCGCGCGGAAGGCCGTCCGTCGCGGGCACCGGCCACAGTGATTCTGGAGGAATATCGCATGGCAAAGACCATTGCTTTTGATGAGGAAGCACGCCGCTCCATGGAGCGCGGCCTCAATCTCCTCGCGGACACCGTCAAGGTGACGCTGGGACCCAAGGGCCGTAACGTCGTTCTCGATAAGAAGTGGGGCGCCCCCACCATCACGAATGACGGCGTGTCCATCGCCAAGGAAATTGAGCTGGAAGATCCGTACGAGCGCATCGGTGCTGAGCTCGTCAAGGAAGTTGCCAAGAAGACTGACGACATCGCCGGTGACGGCACCACCACCGCGACGGTTCTCGCGCAGGCTCTCGTGCAGGAAGGTCTGCGCAATGTGGCCGCCGGCGCCAACCCCATCGCGCTGAAGAAGGGCATCGATACCGCGGTTAAGGCCGTGACCGAGCGCCTCCTCGCGGACGCGAAGGAAGTTGATACCCGCGAAGAAATCGCCTCCACCGCCGCTATTTCGGCCGGTGACCAGGAAATTGGTGAGGTCATTGCCGAGGCCATGGATAAGGCCGGCAAGGAAGGCGTTATCACCGTGGAAGAGTCCTCCGGCCTGGAGCTGGAGCTTGAGCTCACCGAAGGTATGTCCTTCGATAAGGGCTACCTTTCCCCCTACTTCGTGACCGACGCCGAGCGTCAGGAAGCCGTTCTGGAAGATCCCTTCATCCTCTTCGTGGATTCGAAGATCTCCAACCAGAAGGAACTCCTCCCGGTTCTCGAAAAGGTTATGCAGGCGGATCGCCCGCTCCTCATCATCGCTGAGGATGTGGAATCCGAAGCGCTGGCCACCCTCGTGGTCAACAAGATTCGCGGCACCTTCCGCTCCGTGGCCGTCAAGGCTCCGGGCTTCGGTGATCGCCGCAAGGAAATGCTTCAGGATATGGCCATCCTCACCGGCGGCCAGGTCATCTCTGAATCGGTTGGCCTCAAGCTTGAGAACACCGATCTCACGCTCCTCGGCCGTGCCCGCAAGGTGGTTGTCACCAAGGAAAACACCACCATCGTGGACGGCGCTGGCGACCAGGAGCAGATCGACGGGCGCGTTTCCCAGATCCGCACCCAGATCGAGAACTCCACGTCCGAATACGACACCGAGAAGCTCCAGGAGCGCCTGGCCAAGCTTGCCGGTGGCGTGGCGATTATCAAGGCCGGTGCGGCTACCGAGGTAGAACTCAAGGAACGCAAGCACCGCATCGAGGATGCCGTGCGTAACGCCAAGGCAGCCGTGGAAGAAGGCACCGTCGCCGGTGGTGGCGTGGCTCTTATCCAGGCCGGTAAGGAAGCTTTCGCTGACCTCAAGCTCGAGGGCGACGAAGCAACCGGCGCGGCCATCGTGCGCTACGCTATCGAAGCTCCGCTCAAGCAGATCGCCAGCAACGCCGGCCTCGAGGGCGGCGTGGTGGCCGAGAAGGTCCGCAACCTCCCCAAGGGCGAGGGCCTCAACGCGGCCACCGGCGAATACGTCAACCTCATGGAGGCGGGCGTTATGGATCCGGTCAAGGTGACTCGCTCGGCACTGCAGAACGCGGCGTCCATCGCGGGCCTCTTCCTCACCACCGAAGCCGTGGTGGCGGACAAGCCCGAACCGCCGGCTCCGGCCGCGCAGGGTGATGGCGGCATGGGCGGTATGTACTAAACCGCAAAGCTAAGGTGCTAACCGTCAGGGTGGCGCGCTTTCCGAGTGGAGGGCGCGCCACCCTTGGCATATACGGAAGTGCAGACAGGCCCGGCCCGCAGTGCGCGGATCCGGCCCGCAGTGCGCAGGTCCGGTCCGTAGCGCGGGCCCTGTCCGTAGGTCGCATGCTATCGATTTCGGCCGCACGCGTATATCCGGCCGGGCTTACATATCCGGTTCGCGCTCGATACCGTGCGTGGGGGAGGGATCGGCGGGCCGGGCCACAATATCTCCCTCGGGATCATCTTCGATCAGCGGCGGAATAGTATCCGTGTAACGCGGGGTACGCCGGGGCGCGCCCTCGCGTTCCTTCTCTTTCCACACCTCGGCCTGGGCACGATCCGCGAGCGGGGAGTCGATATTCTCCGCCAGTGCTAGTGCCTCATCGCGTTCCTTTTCGGCTGCCCGCCGCCGCTCATTAATTTTATTGAGCATGGCCTGGGAAACTTCTTCGCGCTGGCGCTTGCGGAGCTGCTCGGCGCTCAGCTGCGGCTCACTCACGTCCGTCACCGTCCCGGTGGGGATCACCCGCGTGACCTCGCCGGAATCCTCCTCCGGAATACGTGCTTCCACCGCTTCCAACGTTGAGGTTTCGGTGCGAGCATCGCGGTAGGGCTCCGCCCCGGCCGGCGTTACGGGTGTGGCCAGCGATACGGGCGCGGCTGGCGCGGTGAGAGGTGGCAGCGCCGTCGTACCTAAATCTGTATCGCCCGGGCGCGTAACGTCTGCCGTGCGCGCTACCTCAACCGTGCGTGCTACCTCTCCGCTCCGCGTAGTCTCCCCGCTGTGCGGCCCATCGGCCGGTACCATCGCCTCCGCGGGGCGCTCGGGCTCCGCCAGGCGCTTGCGCAGCTTCGCGGCCTCCGCCTGCAAATTCTGACGCGCCGCATCCTCCCATTTTTGGCCCTCGGGCGTATAAAACAAATGCTTGCGCTCCAGCAGCTTCGCCACGATTTTTTCGCGCCCGCGCCAGAAACTCTCATCGGGAATATGCGGGTATTCCTCGCGAATCGCCTGGGTATAGCGCCGGTAGCTCTGCGGGGACGAAGCCAAAATCGCCAGGTGTGCATCACGCAGCACCATAATGTCAATATCCTGTTCGGCGGTCCCAAGGCTGGTCGCCGGGGCGCGCCCCATGACCGGCATAGCGGTAAGCGCGGGAGCTTTCATACCCCAAATCAATTCGGCCACCCGGCGCGCAGTTTCCGCGGCGATACCCAGCTGCGTCAGCTCATTTTCGGCCGTGCGCGCCGAGAGCAGCTCATCTTCACCCCCGCGTTTCGTGTAGACGCGGTAGCGCGACGTCGAAAAAACCACCCCGTGGTACCAGGCCGCAAGCCGCACAGTATCCGGGTGATGCGTTTCGTTAATGAGTTTTTCCACGTTGGCGAGCATGGCCGTGAGGTGGTGAATATCGTGGAAGATGCGATCAGGTTCCGACCAGCGCCCCAGCACCGACGCGCACGTCGCCTGAATCTCCGCGCTGGACGCGGTCGCCCCCAGCCCCGTCACTGCCTTCTCGAAAGAAACCGGCAGCCACGAAGGAACGGACATATTTCCTCCCACCGTGGTGCGCACCCGCGGCGAACTTTTCGCCAGGGGACGACGACGCACGTCGCCCTCCGCACTCAAACGCAACTGATTCTAATCATGCCCCGGCCCGGGTGGGGACACTTTGGGCCTTTTCGCACCTCAGGACCGCAGTGGAGGCAGACGGGGAGGACCTTGTTTGAGCGCGGGTAACGCCGCGGACCCTCCACTTTTCGCCCAGCTGAACGCGATAACCGGGCCGGCGAGGTGCACGGGCGCGGCCGGTGCACTAACGTAGAGACGTGATATCTGACGCAGCCTTCTCCGCCTCGCCCACCGCCGGCCGGCCCCGGGCGCTGGTGACCGGGGGAAGTTCCGGTATCGGGCTCGCTTTCGCCCGCCAGCTCGCCGCGCGCGGATACGCGCTAGTCCTGGTGGCGCGCGGGGCAGCACGCCTGAACGCCGTTGCCGAACAATTCCGGGAGCGGGGCGTGGAATGCGAAACGATGTGTTGCGATCTGGGTGCGGGCAACGACGTCGCACGCCTGTGCACCTACCTAGCTGACCATGCTGTTGATGTGGTGGTCAATAATGCCGGGGCGGGCCTTTACGAGAGCCTCGTGGATGGGGATATGGACCGGATCGAAGCCGCGGCGGCCCTCATGGCGGGGGCGCCGGTACGGATCGGCGCGGCAGCCACAGCGGCAATGGCGCGGCGCGGGCGGGGCGCTCTCATAAATATCGCCTCGGTGCAGAGTTTTGTTCCCATGGGTGCCTACGCGGCCCTCAAATCCTTTGTGCGAGTATGGTCCGAATCCTTGGCTGTGGAATTGCACGGTAGTGGAGTGACGGTCACCGCGGTTCTGCCCGGATGGGTGCGTTCGGATTTCCACCGCAACTCGGGTGGGAAACGCTCCGGGGTTCCCGATGTGCTCTGGCTCGAACCCGATACGGTGGCGCGGGCCGCGCTTGCGGCGGCCGCGCGCGGAAAAGTCCGCTGCACCCCCACGGTGCGCTACAAGATTATTGGTTTTCTCGCGGAAAAGGGCCCGCGCTGCGCGGTAAACTGGGTGGCAAGGAAAATTAACGGCAGTGGGCGAAAGGCGGACCGCGGGTGAGCGAGCTCGAACCGATCGATCCGTATTTGGATGACTCCAAAGCCCGCCGCCGGCATCGGGTGCGCCGTGCCCTCACAAAACCGGTCATGTCCACGATCCTCCGGCCCACCGTGCTGGGAGAAGAAAATATCGAGAACCTGGACGGCGCATTTATCCTGGTGCCGAACCATTCTTCGCACCTGGATGCTCCCATGATTTTCTCGCTGCTCCCCGATAAACTCACCGAGCGGTTAGCCACGGGGGCGGCCGCGGATTATTTCTATCGCCGCCGCGGCATCTCCAATCTCACCTCGTTATTCTTTAATACCTATCCTATTGAGCGCGGTAAAAAGCCCACGGGTAAAGCCGGTTCGGAATACCAGCCCGGCCGTGCCAAAGGGATGACAGGCCGCCTGTTAGCAGCGGGTGTTCCGATTCTGATTTTCCCGGAAGGTACGCGTTCACGTACCGGGGAGCTCGGTACTCCGAAGGCGGGTGCCGCGGCCCTCGCCCAGCGTTTCAATGTTCCCATCGTCCCGATTGCCATGTCCGGCGGGCACGAAGTTATGCCGGTGGGTGCGATGCTCCCGAAATTCCGCGGCGAAGTCTTTTTGTTTATCGGCCGGCCCATGTACGGCCTCGCGGAGGAAGACTCGGCAGATTTTATGGGCCGAGTTTTCACCGCCATCCAGATGATGCTCGAGCAGAAAAGCGCGCATCCGCTCACCCCGGAAGGCACCAGTCCTTTTGACGCGGCGCAGGCCGGTCAGGCTCCCACTGCAGGTGCGGCGCCCGAAGCGGGCGATCCGAGCGAGGCCGGTGAGGCCGGCGAGTTTCCGGAAACCGAGTAACTGCTTGGAACCTGAGTAGCTCGTTTAGCTGGGCGATGCCGGATTCTGGCACGGCTCGGTGGGAGCGGGGAAGGTGAGCTGCACCGTGAGCCCACCACCGGGGGTTGTGAGCGCCCGAGCGGTACCGTGATGCGCGGCCATAATAGCGGCAACGATGGCCAAGCCGAGCCCGGAACCACCCGATTCGCGCGAACGTGAATAATCCGGGCGGTAGAAGCGCTCGAAGATGCGCTGGGAATCCGCTTCAGAAATACCGGGGCCGTGGTCGCGCACTTCAATAGTGGGCTGGCCTTCCGCGATGCCTACCGCCACTTCCACCGGGCTGGCTTCCGGGGCGTGCGCGAGCACATTAGAAAGCAGATTTGCGATCACCTGGGTGATGCGATCCGCATCCCCGTGGACCTCCACCATCGCGGGCGGTGGGGTGCTCCCATCCAAAGCAACCACCGTGGCGGTGCGCTGCGGGGCACGCACCCGGAAATCAAGGATGGCGTTATCGGCCAGCTTGGCAAGATTGACACAATCGAGGTTAAGGGGGCGATTTTCGTCCAGGCGGGCCAGCTGGAGCAGATCCTCCACGAGCCCGGCCATTCGGTTGGCTTCCGATTCCACTCGCTCCATAGCTTCGGGGACACGCTCGGGGGGAACTCCGCCCAGGCGATACAGTTCGGAATACCCGCGGACGGTTGCTAGCGGGGTGCGTAATTCGTGGGAGGCGTCCGAAACGAAGCGCCGCATTTTTGCTTCCGAGCGTTCCTTTTCCGCGAAGGCGTGCTCGATTTGGGCGAGCATAACGTTAATGGATTTAGCGAGCATCCCAACTTCGTCGTCGTCCTGACCGTGCGGAACACGTTCGGCCAGGTGCCCTTCCGCAATGGTGTGCGTGGCTGCTTCGATATCACGCAAGGACCGCAAGGTACGCGATACCAGACCGGTCACGGCCAGTCCGGCCGCCAGCACGGTCGCGAGTCCGGCGAGCACAAAAATAAGGCGTAGTCGCGCAATCGTAAACTCGATCGGCCCGAGTGGCTGGGCGATAATGATGTTCCCGGTAATGAGGCCGCCGGTGGAGGCCGGGCTAATGGGGTGGACCAGCACCCGCCAATCCGAGCCGTACAGGGTGGAAGGAACCGTTACGGGCTCTTCGGAACCCAGGCTGGCAATACGGTCAAGTTCGCGCGGGTAGCCGAATTCTTCTACGGCCCCCGGATTGGGAAGTTCGTAGGTGGTTACCTCGCGCTGCCCGGCAATACCCCAATTGACCCGCACGAAGAAATCGGAGAGGTTGAGGGGGGAGGACTGGCTGGCACCGGGCAGCTCCTGGAGGAACATCCGCTCCACCGAGCGCGCATTCGTGGTCAAATCCTGGTCGATAGTGGAGACTAGGTATTGCTTGAGAAGGGTGACCGAGGCGAAACCCAAAAAGGTTGCCGCGGTGCCCACCAGGATGACGAACGCGATAATGAGGCGGCCGGCAAGGGTGCGGGCCGGCCGCAGCGCGCGCCGGAAAACTCCGCCGCGGTGGTTGCGCGCGGGAGATTCGGTTGCCGGGTTGCCGGGCTGCGCGGGGCGGCTCGGCAACGGCGGAGCCCCCGCGCTTTCCGGGGGAAGCGGATCGTGACGTTGGGTCATAACCGAATGCTATTTGGAAGCACGCAGAACGTAGCCGATGCCGCGGCGAGTGTGGATGAGAGGAACGAGGTTGCGGGCCTCTTCCGGATCGGTGATCCCCAGGGCTTCCGGGGAATCAATTTTGCGCCGCAAATAGGAAATATAGGATTCCACGATGGAAATCTCGCCCTGCCAGTTGTAATCCCATACATGGTCGAGGATCTGTGATTTAGAAACCACTCGTTCGGCATTAATAATGAGGTAGCGCAACAGCTTGAATTCTGTGGGGGAGAGTTCCACCGGCCGGCCGGCGCGCGTGACCTCATAGGAATCTTCGTTCATTTCCAGGTCTGCGTAGCGCAGCACCGCAGATTCGGTTTCCTCCGGGCTGGTGCGCCGCAGCACCGCGCGAATACGTGCCACCACTTCCTCCAGGGAGAAAGGCTTGGTGATGTAGTCATCCCCGCCGACCGTCAGACCTTGGACTTTGTCCTTCACATCATCGCGGGCGGTGAGGAACAGCACCGGGAGATCGTGGTCGCGTTCGCGCAGCCGGCGCAGCACCTCAAAGCCATCCATGCCCGGCATCATGATATCGAGGACGGCCAGGTCCAGGTGCTGATTTTGCTGGTGAGCGAGGGCTTCCGCGCCATCGGCGGCGGTGTACACATCGAATCCGGCGAACCGGAGAGAAACGGAAAGAAGTTCGCGAATCGAGGGCTCATCATCAACAACGAGGATGGCCGCTTCGGGAGTGTGCTCGGTAGGCGTCATAAAACTAAGGAAACTCGAGCTTTCTGAAAGCTTCCTGGAAGTTTGCGGGAAGCGAAAGGAAAGAGGTGAGGGAGAGGGGAGGAACGACGACGATGCGGGCCGGGGTGGCAGCGCCACCCCGGCCCGGGAAGCCACGCGGAGCTTGGGTCACATAGGTGCATATGACTTGCGCCCGCTCCCGATGCGGGATATGCCCAGCGCGGGATATTCCCCGCGCTGGAGAGCCCGGTACTTTAGTAGCTGGTGAAGTCCCGGCCTTCGATTTGCTCGGGGGCTTCCCCGCTCTTGAGGGCGGCGAGGCGCGCTTCGATTTCTGCGTCGTCGGAATGATCCTCCAATTCTGCGAATTGATCGGCCAAGCTCAGGGAGGCGACTTCGGCCTTGCCCTGCGCCAGGGCTTCCTGGCGGCGGACCCGCTCTTCGAAACGGGCCAGCTCACTGGTGGGATCCAACACGTTGATCGAGGAGATGGCATCCTGCACCTGGCTTTGCGCCTGGGCGGACTTCTGGCGCGCCACGAGGGTATCGCGCTTGTTCTTGAGTTCGGTGAGCTTGTCCTTCATCTGGGTGAGCCCGGACTTGAGCTGCTCCACAACCTTTTCCTGGGAGGCGAGCATGGGTTCGGCGTCCTTGGCTTCGCGCTCGTATTGAATCTGCTTGCTCAGCGCTACTTTCGCGAGGTCATCCCAGTGGTTCGCACCTGCTTCATCGCCCTTGGTGCGCATCTCATCGGCGCGGCGCGAGGAGGCGATGGCTTTCTGCCCCCAGTCGCGGGCGGCTTTGATGTCCTCGTTGTAATCGGATTGTGCCAGGCGCAGATTACCCACGGTCAGGGCCACGGCATCTTCGGCTTCCGCAATGGAATTCTTGTAATCCCGCACCATCTGGTCGAGCATCTTCTGCGGGTCTTCGGCGCGGTCGAGGAGCGCGTTAATATTCGCCTTCGCCAGCTGGGTAATGCGTCCGAGGATTGTTTGTTTTTCAGCCATGATCAGCCTTTCTCTGTGTCGTCGAGTAGGAATGGTGTGATGAATAATGGATAAATAGTATCCGGGCGGGGCGCGATCAACGGACGCACGCGGCCACCGGTTTTAGAACGAACGGCTCCCTCCTCCCGCGGCGCCCCCGCCGCCAAATCCGCCGGAGCCACCTCCGAAACCACCGAAACCACCGAAACCGCCAGCACGCCCGCCGCCGAAGCCGGAGCCCCAACCGGAACCCCAGCCCGAATTGTGGCGGGATCCGCCCCCGGAGAGCGAACCGAGGAACATTCCGAGCAGCAGGCTACCTACGTCCCCGCCGCCGTTATTGCCACCAAAACCACCGGAGCTGCGGGCGGACAGCGCCGCCTGGACCGCATCCGTGGCGCGCTGGGCATAGGATTCGGCCCGCGCGTAATAGTCGCGGCGTTTAGCCAGGTCATCACTGGTATCCCCGGCTTGGAGGGCGGTGCGGGCCGCTTCTAGCGGGGCGCGTGCTTCGTTACCGGTACTCCAGCGGTTCTGCGACACCATGGCTTCCGCTCGCTGCACCGCGGCCTGGGCCCGCTGGCGATCCCGCTCCACTCCGGCTGCCTGGCGCCGGTAGTTTTCCTCCGCGTTCCGGGCCGGGGCGAGGGCGCCGTCCAGTGCACGTTCCGCCTCGGTGAGCTCCCGAATTCCGGCCAGCGGATCCACGCGCTCCCCGCGATACTTTTCCACCAGCGCCGCCGCCCGATCCCGCGCGGCCACCACCGGGGCATGATCCCCGCCGATGCGATGGGCATCCGCAATATCCGCGGAAATGGAGGAAATATGCTCGGCCAGTTGGGTGAAAGCACGATTAACAGATTCTTGGACGTTGGAAATCGCGCGGTAGCGTTCCGCAGCCTCATCCAGGGCCTGTTCTGCGATACGCACAAAAGGCACGGCCTGGTTGCGTTCGCCCCCGCTAAGGAGCCGATCAACCTGCCCGAGCGCATCCTCCGCTCCGGCCAGCAAGGACTCAATATCCGCGGGGTAGGTACGGAAAGTTGCCACCGCGCCCTCCCCGTAGCTTGCCGCCAGCGAGTCCAATTGCCGGGTAGCGCTGGGAAGATTAGTGCGAATATCCGCCGCGCCTTCGCGCACCCGCGCCGCGGCCTCTTCCACATTCGCGGCCAAATCACGCAGCCGGGAGAATTCTTCTTCCTGTTCGGTAATGGCCCGCTGCGCTTTGTCGGTCAGTTCCAGAATCGCGGTGTTATAGGCACGCACTTGCTCCGGGGTGTCGGGGATATCGTCGTCTAAGAGCTGGCGTTGGTTGAAAGCTTCTTGGAGATAATGCTGTGCCTGCGCGAGCGCCTGGTCAAAGCCGCGCACTGAGTTCACCCCGAATTGCGCCCGCGCGAAATTGAGTTCCGCGGCGGCGCTGCGGACGCCGTCGTCGGTCGCTAAAAGCGCGGCTGCGGCACGTTTGCCGAGCGCAGCAAGATCTTCACGAATTTTATTTTCCGACTGTTTGCGTTTGCGCGAACGCACGAAAACAACGGCCCCGATAATAACGACGACGACGCCACCCCCGAGCGCCACACCGGCCCAATTCGTTTCTTCCCCTTGCGCCAGCTCCCGGGTGTAGGCGAGGGAACCTTCCAGCCAGCGGCCTTCCCGGAAGGCGGCGCGCACGTCACCGGTAAAAGCGTTGTCCAGATCCGAGGCGGAGAAACTGGAGCGGCCGTAGGCGTAGCTGAACTGGCGGCTATCCACGGCCACGGCGATGAGGGTGGCATCGCTGGACAGCCCGGCGCGGTTGAACGTGTCGATGGGCCACTGGTCCGCGCTGGCGCCGTCGAACCTATCGACAAAAACGAAACGCACCGCGTAATCCGTCTCATCTTGGAGGCGGTTGAGGGAGGTGCGCAGCTGCTCTTCTTCCGTGGTGGACAGCACCTGGGCGTGATCCGTGACCGGATCAACGCTGGAGAGGGGTTCTTCCGCGGCGGCCAGCGGGCCGGAGAGTAGCAGGGCGCCCGCGAGCGCTAATGTTCCAGCTATCCGGCGTGCGATCCCCATAATTTCAACCTTCCGTGCGCCCGGTGGCGATCACCGGCCTTAGCCCTCAAGTGGTGGACAGCACAATTTAACCACAGCATGCTGGGAGGGGGATGGGAAAAGGGGCCGGGGGCGTTCAGCCGGTAGCGTTGCCTGTGCCCGCGGGGGCGCTGGTAGAATGACGCTGGTGCTTCGCCCGACCGTGTGCGAAGCGTTTTTGCTAGAAATGAGAGTGTTGTGCCAACCGGAAAGGTTAAGTTTTTCGACGCCGCTAAGGGCTTCGGCTTTATTGTCAGCGATGAGGACGGTGCGCAGGTATTCCTGCCCGCCTCGGCCCTCCCGGAAGGGCTGACGCCGCGCAAGGGCCAGCGGGTATCTTTCGGGCTTGCCGATACGCGTCGCGGTCCGCAAGCACTCAATGTCGAACCCATGACCAAACTTGAATCGCTCGCGCGGAAGAATCGGCGTTCCCCGGAAGAAACGGTGGTGATCGTGGAAGATCTCATTCGGCTTCTGGACGGGGCCTCCACCCAGCTTCGGCGCGGCCGCTACCCGGAAGGGGGAGGGCAGATCGCGCGCGCCTTGCGTGCGGTTGCCGATGATTTTGATGCCTAAGAATGCCGAACATGCCAACTGCGCGGGGGAAGAATCCGCCGCGGTCCACTTTCCCGATGTGAGGGTGGAAGGACACGCGGATGAGGGCGCGGATATGGCGCGCCCGGAGGATCGCGTCGATGAAAATGTAGCGGTGGCACCCGATGATAAACGGGTGGAACCGCTCCCCGGCCTGCCCGAAGATCGAGTTCTCGCGGGGGCTGTTGATGAGGCGCGGGCAACTCTGCTCGCGGCCATTGCCGAACGTTTCGTGGGGGAGTACGCGGGATTCCTCGCTGAGGATACCCGGGTGGTCTCCTACCTCTTTACCTGTACTCATCCGGGTTATCACGGCTGGTACTGGAGTATTACGGTGAGCCGAGCGAGCCGGGCCCGCACCGTGACGTTTAACGAAATTGAGATGTTGCCCGGAGCGGGGGCTTTGCTGGCTCCGCGCTGGGTGCCGTGGAGTGAACGGCTGGCCAAGCTGGAAACGGAGAAAGCGCAGGCGCGGGCCGCCTCGGAAAAGGAACGTCAGGAATCGGTGCGGGCTGCCGCATCGGACAAAGCCGAGCGGGCTGAGCGCAGCGGCCGGCGCCGCCGGGTGCGGCGCAAGGTCACGGTGGCGGAAAGTGAAACCGCCAAGGTGGAAACGGAAACTGCCGGGGCGGAAACAGAAACCGCAGCAGCGGCAGAAGTACCTGCGGTGGAAGTGGCAGCCCCGGTGGTGCGCCGCGGGCGCGGGCGGACCGTGGTGCGCGGATCGCGCGGGCGGCGCTACCAGGCCACCGGCGCCCTGAGCTAAAACAGGAGCAGCGGTGATGCGGATCCAAGGGCGGGCCAGAGATTACGCGTGGGGCGGCACCAGTGCGCTTCCCGCGCTCTTCGGTTACGCTCCGGCGGAAACCCGGGTGGCGGAAATTTGGCTCGGTGCCCACCCTGATGATTCGGCCCAGGTGATCAGCGCTGCGGATGCTCCACTCTTCGACCTGGCCCAGCTCTACCCCTCTGCACCCGCTGGCGAACACCGGATCGGGCGTGAAGATGAGGTGGGCGGGCGCAGGAGCGCCGTGGCGCGCACCCCGCGCGGGCGGTGGCGCGCGCGGCACCGGACTGGCCTGGCGCGAGGCATGCGCACGCCGGATCGCTCGGAGTTCCCGGGGTGTTCGGGGCACTCGGAGCGTGCCGAAGAATCCACTACGTTCTTGGGTGCCGGTGGGCCGAGTCTGCGCGATCTTATCGCCCGGGCACCCGAGGAGATGCTCGGTGCGGATGTGGCGCGCCGGCACGGGGGTGAATTACCGTATTTGCTCAAACTCATTGCCCCGCATCAGCCGCTCTCCCTCCAGGTGCATCCCTCCCTTGAGCAGGCCCGCGCGGGGTTCGAGCGGGAAGAAACCGCCGGAATTGCCCGCACCGCTCCCCATCGTTCCTATCGGGATCGCAACCATAAACCGGAACTGGCCTATGCTCTCACGCCGTTTGAGGCTATTTGTGGGCTGCGCACGCCGCGCCGCATCGCTGAAGTGCTGGGTGGGCTCGGGCTGCCGCTCACGGATCGACTTGCGGCTCTCGTGGAAGAACGCGGGGTGGGGGCGGTTTTCGCCGAGCTGCTTTCCGCGGGAACCCGCCCGGAACCCGCCCAGATTGCGCAGGTGGTGGCTGCCTGCGCCGCGCGTCTGGAGCGGGGCGCCTCGCCTTCCCCGCGCGCGGATCGCATCGTGGAAACCCTGGCGCAGTACTATCCCGGCGACCCGGGAGTGGTGGCTTCCCTCCTCATGAATCCCGTGAGTTTACGCCCGGGCGAAGCACTATTTATCCCCGCCGGGACAGTGCACGCCTACCTGTCTGGAACCGCGGTGGAAATTATGGCGGCCTCGGATAATGTGCTGCGCGCCGGCCTCACCCCGAAACATGTGGATGTGGAGGAATTGGTGCGGATTATGGACGACGCCGCAGTCCCGCCCATCCGCATCGCCCCCGAGCATATGAGCGAGGCGGTATCCACCTTCTATGTTCCCGTGGATGATTTTGAACTCTCGGTCGTTCATCTGCGCGATGCTACCTCCACGGAAAAGCTGCGCTCGCGCGGTCCGCGCACGGTGGTCTGCCTGGAGGGTGCGGTGGAAGTCTTTGCCGGAGGCCGGCGCGAACCGCTCAACTCGGGGCAGGCGATTTTTGTTCCGCACAGTGACGGGGAGCTGGCGGTACGAGGATTTGGCGACGTCGTCGTCGCATCTGTTCCGTAACGACCCGGGCCGTGCGCGTGGTGAAACGCCGTGTACGCCCAGCCGCGTGGCCGGACTCACGCGGGTGGCGGGGCGGGAGAAAACCGCGCCAGCGCGCCGTTTTCACCCAGCAGGCGGCCAGTGTCTCGAAATATGAGACAAAAAGGGCGAAAAAACATCCAAATAATGAGACGTGTCTTGCGTGGGTGGTGACCGGGTTCAAGAATGAGTGCTGGTGGCGGTCAGGACCGCCCGAAAATCTGCGGATCACGCGCTCGCCTGGCGTGCAGCGGACCGCACGACTACCGAGGAGATCTTCGTGAGCGTAACTTCCACGCACGTCGAGACGAACCACAGCACAACCTCCGAGCCGAAGCGGGATTTTTTCCGGCTGCGCGAACGCGGGACCACCGTGGCCCGGGAAGTGCGCGGCGGGCTGGTCACCTTCGTGGCCATGGCCTACATTTTGGTTCTTAACCCCATTATCCTTTCCGGTCCGGATTCCACCGGCGCCTACCTGGGCGGCGGCACCGAAGGTCCGAACCTCCCGGCCATCGCCGCGGGTACCGCCATCGTTGCGGGCCTCATGACGCTGCTCACCGGCGTTATCGCGAATTTCCCACTCGCCATGGCGGCCGGGCTGGGGCTCAATACCATCGTCGGCGTGGTGATCGTCCAGATGCCTGGCATGACCTGGGCTGACGGTATGGGCATTATCGTTATCGAAGGTATCGTCATCACGCTGCTCGTGGTGACGGGCCTGCGTGAAGCTATTTTCCGGGCGGTGCCGAAGTTCCTGCGCACCGCCATTTCTGTGGGCTTGGGGCTGTTCATCACCCTCGTTGGGCTGGTCAACGCCGGCCTCATTCGCCCCGGCGAAGGTACCATCATGTCCTTCGGAATCAACGGCTCCATCGCCTCCTGGCCGCTGGCCGTTTTCGTATTCGGACTC
Source organism: Actinotignum sp. UMB0459 (assembly GCF_051905915.1). Taxonomy (NCBI): domain Bacteria; kingdom Bacillati; phylum Actinomycetota; class Actinomycetes; order Actinomycetales; family Actinomycetaceae; genus Actinotignum; species Actinotignum sp. UMB0459. The sequence continues at coordinate 56,855 of NZ_JBQAIK010000016.1, forward strand.
TTCCTCACCGCGATCTGCCTGCTGCGCGGCGTTCCCGGCGCGCTCCTCATCGGCATCGTGTCCTCGACCATCGCGGCCGTTATCGTCAATATTGTTGCCAAGCCCGGAAGCGTGGCCGGTGGGGATGTGGCCGGCTGGAACGGCGGGGCACCCGCACTGAACGGCTCCCCGGTGCAGATTCCGGACTTCTCCACCCTCGGAGCCTTCTCCGTGGTGGGCCCCTTCCAGAAGATCGGCGTGATCTCCGTGGTCGTACTGGCCTTCTCCGTGATGCTCGCTGATTTCTTCGACACCATGGGCACCATGGTCGCGGTGGCTTCTGAAGGCGACCTCCTTGATGAGGACGGCATGCCGTACCACACCTCCCGCATCCTGCTCCTCGATTCCCTCGCGGCGCTGGCCGGCGGTATGGGCGGCGTATCCTCCAACACCTCGTTCGTCGAATCGACGACGGGCGTAGCGGACGGTGCGCGCACCGGCCTCGCATCGGTGACCACCGGCGCCCTCTTCCTGCTCTCCATCTTCTTCGCACCGCTCGTGACTCTGGTTCCTTCCGAAGCGGCCGCCCCCGCACTGGTCGCGGTGGGCTTCCTCATGATGCAGCAGGTGACCGAGATTGATTGGGAAGACCTGAGCGTGGGTATCCCGGCCTTCCTCACCATCGCGCTCATGCCCTTCTCCTACTCCATTACGGTCGGCATCGGGGTGGGCTTCGTTGCTTTCGTCATCATGTCGGTGGCCGCCGGCAAGGCTCGCCGGGTTCACCCCCTCATGTGGGGTACCTTCGTTGCCTTCGTGGTCTACTTCCTGCTTGATCCGATTCAGAAACTCCTGATTGGCTAAGCGCAGCTAAGCTCTGTGCAGCACGTTGGCTGCCAGCTCAACCACGCAGGGCCTACCCGCACGGGTAGGCCCTGCGTGCGTCGTCGTACCATTTTCGCCGGTGAGACAAAGGTGAGCTTTACGTGGCCGTGCGTGATAAACTCACCGCAGATAGCGCAACTGCGAGCTCGCCGCGCCCGCCGGCCGCTATGGATATCGGATTTTTCTGCAGGGGGCAGGATTTAGTGGGGCGTACATTCGCCAGTTTGAAGTACCGCAACTACGCTATTTGGTTCGCTGCCTCGTTGGTCGCCAATACCGGCGGGTGGATGCAACGCACCGCCCAGAACTGGCTCGTCATGAGCGACCTCACCAATAATGACGCTTTCGCCGTCGGTATTGTTACGGCGCTGCAATTCGTCCCCATTCCTTTTATTATGCCGCTGGCCGGGGCGCTCGCTGATCGCCTCGATAAACGCAAAATGGTAGTGCTCACCCAATTCGGAATGCTGCTCACCGCGGTAGCCCTGGGGGTACTGGTACTACTGGGCTGGGCGAATGTGCTGGTGGTCTGCCTTTTCGCCCTGGCCATCGGGGTGATTCAATCTTTCGATAATCCTCCGCGCCTCGTTTTTATCTCCGAATTGGTGCCCCCGCGCTGGCTCCCGAATGCGGTGGGCCTGAATTCCATGTCCTTTAATATTGCGCGCCTCATCGGGCCGGCGCTGGGTGGTTTGCTCATCGGCCTTATTGGCACCGGCTGGGTTTTCATTATTAACGGCATCATGTTCGGTGCCACCCTCATCGCCTTGGCCCTTATGCGCCCGGAAGAATTCCACCCGGCACCCCGCCCGGAAAAGAAAGTTTCCGCGATTCAGGGAACGATTGACGGTTTGCGTTACGTGGGCAACCGCTCCGACCTCCTCGTTATTTTCGCGGTGGTGGGTGTGGTCTCCTGCCTGGCCATGAACACCCCGCTCACCACGGTGTCCATGTCCACCATGGAATTCCACGCCGATTCCACCCAATTCGGCATTGTTTCTTCTATGGTCGCGGTGGGTTCGCTTTCCGGGGCCGTGGTGGGGGCGCGGCGCACGAAACAGCCGCGGGTGCGCTCCGTGGTGGGAGCGGGTGTGGCCATGGGCATCGCGGTCACCGCCAATGCGCTGGCCCCGAATCTGCTGGTCTACACCCTGACGCTCGTGCCGGTCGGTTTCTTTATGCTCATCATGCTCACGGCGGCCAATGCCGCGGTGCAGATGTCTACCTCCCCGCAGATGCGCGGGCGCGTGGTGTCCCTCTACCAGACGGTCAATCAAGGCGTGACCCCGATCGGTTCCCTGGTGGTGGGCGGTATTTCCGGGGCGGCCGGGGCGCGCTGGGGCGTGGGCATTGGTGCGATTGGCTGCCTGGTGGCCACGGTGGGTGCCTACTTGTGGGGCCGGCGCAAATGGGATGTGGAAGTGCACTACCGGGTGCGTCATCCCTTCCAGCTGGAGATCCTCGGCCCGCTCGAACATGAAAATGAGGAGCGCGAAGCAGAACTACGGGCCAATCGCACCGGGCAAACGGATAGCGGGCAAAGCTTCACCGCGGAGGACCACGACGAGGTCGAGGCCGATCTTTTCGAACCCGAAGATGAAGCGCACGACGTTGAAACCGGGCATTCCCCGCAGCGCGCGGGCGGCTTAGAATGGCAAGATACGCATGAGGAGCCGGATGTGGATGGGCGCCCCGGTGCCGCCCCCGCCGCTGAGACGAAGGAGACCCGCGATGAGTGATGACCTTGTTGATACCCGCGAGATGTACCTCAAAGCGGTCTACGAACTCGAAGAAGAAGGAATTGTTCCGCTGCGCGCCCGGCTCGTGGAACGCCTGAGCCAATCCAAACCCACCGTCTCGGAAACCGTGGCGCGCCTGGAGCGCGACGGCATGATGTACCTGGATACTGATCGCGCCATCGTTCTCACCGAGGAAGGCCGGCGCATCGCCACCAGCGTGATGCGTAAGCACCGGGTGGCCGAATGTTTCCTCCTTCACGTGCTGGAGATGCCCTGGGAGCACGTGCACGCTGAGGCCTGCCGCTGGGAACATGTTATGTCCCGCGAGCTAGAAGAACGCATCGCGCACGTGCTGGGGGAGCAGGGCTATGAACTCAGCCACGATCCTTTCGGCAACCCAATTCCCGCGGAAAACTCCCTGGGTCCCGGCGCGGATATAGCCGCGCGAACCGGTCTGCTCGCCGTGGCGGATTACCTGGAGCGCAACCCGAGCGGCGGGAAAGTCACCATTGCGCGCATCGGTGAAGTGGTCCAAACCGACGACGACGTTCTCGAGGCTATGGCCGCGGCCGGCATTAAACCCGATGCTACGGTGACCATTAGTGTGGAGGACGACGGCGATATCCTCGCCCGCGGCGCCAGCGGGGTATTTCCTCTTACTGACTGGATCCGCAAACACCTCCTGGTGCACGCCTGAGGGTGCTGTTGCGCTGGCGGCATGCTCCTAGGGGTGTGGCGCGCCTCGAGTGGCGGTGACGGCCGGGGTTCAGAGCGGCGGGGCGGTAGTGCGGCGTTGTCGTAACTCGTGGTCTCCACCACAATTCGTCACCGCAGCGTAACCTAAGCCGCAAAAAAGTATATCAAAACGTTATAAATCCCCTCTGGGAAAAGGCTGGTATCACGCGAAAAAAGTGGAGGAAACGCCGGAAGGTCGCCGTTTTGGGATGATAACGGCCCGGCTGTGCCACTTGTTACATAAACGTGACAATTCGTTGCCCAATCGTTACGCTAATGGACGTACCGAAAGTGCCCCTCGGGGTGCGCAGGAAAAGTTTTGTAGGAGATCATCCCATGACCGGACGCCACGCTCTTGATACGCGGTCCCAGGCTCACAACCTGGCGAACCCCGCAGTACGTGGTCTCACCGCAGCTCTCGTTGTGGGTGGCGCAGCAGCACTGATCGTTCCGAATGCGGCGGCTGATACCGCGGCCGCGCCCGCCAAGGCGGCGCTGTCCAACCCGCATGCGCAGGACGTTGCCGCTGGTATCGCCGGCACCACGAGCGCCACCTCGGAATGGAAGATCGAACAGATCAACATTCAATCCGCAGCTCCGGCTGTTGAAGTAGCTGCCCCCGCCGCCAGCGCCACCACCGCCGCGGCTGATGCCGCCACCTCCTCTTCCGATGCTGAAGCTGCTCCCGCGGCCGCGGGCATTGGCGTGGAAGTGGAAGCCGCTCCTAGCGCCATCGGCTCTTCCGTTCTTGATACCGCTCTCAGCGGTGTGGGTTCGCCCTACGTATGGGCTGGCACCACCCCGTCCGGCTGGGATTGCATCGGTTTCGTGCGCTGGGTCTACGCCCAGCACGGCGTTGCTATCGGCGGGCGCACCACCTCGGTGCTCTCGGTTGGCCGCCAGGTTTCCTACGCGGAAGCCCGGCCCGGTGACATCCTGTACTGGCCCGGCCACGTGGCGATCTCGCTGGGCAACGGTCAGAATGTGGCCGCGTGGAACCCGGGTATGGGTACCCGCGTGGGCCCGGATTCGTGGTGCGGTGATACTCCCATCGTGATCCGCGTTTCCTAAAGCGCGTCTCTCGCGAGGTTAGAGAAGAATTATGTGCGAACGCCGTCGGAACTCCCGGCGGCGTTCGCATTTTACGCACGGTTCCACCCCGGGGTGCGCCCGTGGGAGAATGGGCAACGGAGGTAACAATGTACCAGCATGAGAATTCCGTGGTCGTTGGGGTGGATGGTTCCCCCGAATCACGGGCGGCACTTATCTGGGGTGCGCACGTGGCCGTGAGCCGCAATGCTACCCTGCGGGCCCTCACCTGCTACCAGGAAGGTCCCGATCCGCGCGGCTCCTATGAAAGCGCCATGAGCATTGCCCGGGAGGCACTCGCCCAGGAAGCGGTGGCGAGCTTGGCGGGGCTGGAAGCCACCGCGGTGGCGCTACCCGGGGACCCGGTTGAGCTGCTCCTGGCTGAATCTAAAACTGCTTCCCGGCTGGTGGTGGGGTATTCCGGTGCGGATACCGCAGATATTGACCAGCTCGGTGTAGTGGCCGGCGCAATCGTTTCCAAGGCGTACTGTCCGGTTGCCGTGGTGCCGCTCCAGCATTCGCGGCGCCTGCCTATCCGCCACATCGTTGTGGGGGTGGACGGTTCACAGGAATCAAAATACGCGCTCAATTTGGCGGTGCGCATGGCCGGGCGCTGGGGTGCGCAGGTTTCCGCGATTAACGCGGTCTCGGTTACGCGCGCCGGGGGCGGCTTGCTTCCCGGTGGGGATATGACCCGCGAAATTCTCGATGACACCCGCCTGGGCCTGGAAGAAACCGTGGCCGAGGTGCTACGCGGGGATGAAACCGTGCAGGTGCGCTGCTATGCGGTGGAAGGCTCCGCAGCGGAAATCATGGCGGAGTTCTCTAGCTCCGTGGACCTGGTAGTTGTGGGAGCACGCGGCCGCGGCGGCATTACCGGGCTGCTCTTCGGCTCCACCAGCCATACGCTGCTCCTGGGAACCCAATCGCCGGTGCTCGTGGTACCCACCCACGCCACCAAGAACCTCCACGTTCCGGATACCAACGTGCCCTGGGATGTTCCCGATCCTTCGGCGCGGTAGTGTGAGCGTTACCGCGCGGGGCGCCTGTGTGATCTCGTGGTCGCGTGCGCGGGCATGAGCGAGTCGCGGTAAGTAGCGCCCACGGTGCCACGCAGAGTAACCTGGAACGGTTATCTTGTTCCTACCGTCGTTCGGATGAACGGTCGGCGGTAGGCCAGCCCTCGTAGCTCAGGGGAAGAGCGACCGCCTCCTAAGCGGTAGGTCGAAGGTTCGAATCCTTTCGGGGGCACAAAAGATCGGTGCGCGGGCGTAGCCCGTGTGGGGACTACTGCTTAGGATGGAACAAGGGCGAAAGGAGGGTGACACCATGACAGAGCCTTTTGGTTACGAAGACTATTCTGACCCGGTTCTATATGACGTGTTCTATGAAGCGGGAACGATGCTTTGTGGGCGGTATATTTCCCTCTCCAGGCAAGCAGATATTGCGGGTGACGAAGCGCGTCGAGCGGTTTATGACGGTAAATACCTTGAGCTCGTTGAGCAACGCGATGCTGTAGATGAAAATGATCGGGCGGAACAGATTCGTTGTATTCGTTCGTGGTATGCACTGCGTGAGCAATTACCCACCACTCTTTCTCATGTGTGATCTTGATATCCGTGTGGAGTGGATCCGTCGCGTCAAACCGAGAGTATTCGCCAGATCTCGGATATCGCTATCACCAGTATCCATTTTTCTAGGCGGCCAGCCGGGTGCCGGTAAAACCAAGACACAAAAAACGGTAGTATCCCGCTATCTCGATGAAAATATTACGCGCATTATTGGCGACGATCTGCGAGCTTTTCATCCTGACTACGATTGGCTATGCCAGAACGATCCTCTCCGGATGCCTCACGTAACTGCCCAAGCTTCTGGCCAATGGATCGCGATGTGTATCGAGTGGGCATCAAGAAATTCGTTTTCCACTCTGGTTGAGGGAACATGGCGCAATACCGCGATGGTAATGACCGAAGCCAGGAAAGCGCGTGAGCTCGGGCGTCGCACGCACGCGATTATCGTTGCGGTTCCTCCGGTGCTTTCCGTGCAGGAAAAGGAATATTTAGCGAAGCTCGTCCCTCGCTTGGATGAAGGTATACGGAAGTTCACGCCCGATGATATGCCTGTGAAGGTACTCGTGGAGAATATTCGGAAAACTCTCGAATCCGGGTAGGCTGGGGGAATGACCTTGGGAGATACTCACCACGAGCAGCATTCGCACGGGGCCGACGGCGCGCCCGCCCCGCTCCATATCGCTATGACCTCGGTGCACACCTCCCCCCTGGCCACTCCCGGATCTGCCGATGCCGGCGGCCTCAACGTGGTGGTGACCAATACCGCACAAGCCCTGGCCCGCGCCGGGCATCGCGTCGATCTGGTTACCCGCGCCAGCGAAGCCGGCCAGCCCTATATGCATGAGGTTATGCCGGGCGTACGTGCTTTCTTCCTTCCCGCCGGCCCGCGCCACCCCGTTGCGAAAAGCCACACCGATGCCCTCATTACCCCCTTCACAGTGGAATTTCGCCGGTGGATGGCCGAGCGCGGTAGCGGCATCGATCTTATTCACTCCCACCACTGGTTCGCCGGTGTGGCTTGCCTGCCTATCGCCCAAGAAACCGGGCGCGCGCACGTGCAGTCTTTCCATTCGGTAGCGGCGCGGGAAGGCCACAATCTTGCCGACGGCGAACCGGCGGAATCATCCGGCCGTGTGCCCGGCGAGGCGCGTTGCGTGCGCGAATCCGATCTCATTATTGCGGTATCCCAGGCGGAAAAAGAGATGATTACGCAACGCTACGGCACCCCTCCCTGCCCGGTCACCATCGTCCATCCGGGCGTGGATATTGATATGTTCCGCCCGGCTAGCTCGGTGACCTCCGTCCCCGATTGCGTCACCGCGGTGACCGGAGGGCGGGATTACGTTTTCTTCGCCGCTCGCCTGCAACCCCTGAAAGCCCCGGATTTAGCGATTCGTGCGCTTGCGGAACTGCCCGCCGGCACCCGCCCGCTCCTCGTTATTGCCGGGGCGGCCTCTGATGACTTCGCCGGCTACGAAGACCACCTACGCGCCGTCGTAACCGAAACAGGAATGGAAAGCGACGTGCGCTTCATCGGCCCGCTTCCACGCACCGGCCTCGCGGCTTTCCTTGCCCATGCCCAGCTCCTCCTCAATCCTTCGTTCTCGGAAACTTTCGGGATTATCAACGTGGAAGCGGCCGCCTGCGGCACACCCGTGGTGGCCTGGGATTCTTCCGGGATTCCCGAATCGGTGCACGGCGGCGTGACAGGCACCCTGTGCCGTAGCCGCGAGCCACGCGAATGGGCCGGTGCGGTGCGGGCCTACCTGGACGATCCGGCCGTGCGGGCCCGGCACGGTGCCGCGGGGCGCGCTTTCGCGGAGTCGCGCACCTGGGACGCAGTAGCGCGTGATTACGTCGCGGCTTACCGTAGCCTCGGGAGGCAGGCATGACCACGCCTCGCGAGTTCGATGCGCGCGCGTGCAGCAACGCGACCGCGCGCCCGTGGAGTTGGGATCCCAGCGAGTCGCTCTTCGCCCGCACCCTCTTCCTCCACGCCCACCCGGACGACGAAGCGATCCAGGCCGGCGGGCTCACCGCGCTCCTCACCGCAGCCGGGCACCGCGTCAGCATCCTCACCTGCACGCGCGGAGAAGAAGGCGAAGCGGTCCCCGGAACCTTGCCCGCCGGGGCGGGGGAGGCAGAACTCGTTGCCCAGCGCGAAGCGGAAATCACCCGAGCGCGCGCCATCCTCGGGGTTGCGGATGGTTGGTGGCTCGGCACCGCGCCAGCACTCGCGCCCGGCGCTGCGCCGCGCCGCTACCGTGATTCCGGGATGTCCTGGATCGCTCCCGGGGTTGCCGGCCCCGCACCCAGCGCCGGCCCGGGCGCTTTTTCACGCGCGGACCTAAGTGCAGAAATAGCAGATGCGCGGGCACTAGTCGCGCACGTGCGGCCCACCGTCATCATTGGGTACGACGCCGCAGCAAGCTACGGCCACCCCGACCACGTGCGGGTGCATGACCTGGCTGGCGCCCTCGGCCGGGTGACGGGAATTCCGGTGCTCGAGTTGGCTTCCACTCCCGGGCAAGCCGGATGGTGCTACCGCAGCGCCCGGGCGCATGAAGCCACCGTGGTGGCGGCGCTGCGCTGTTATGCCTCGCAGCTGACCGTGGTTGATCGCGCTGATCCTGCGCTGGCCGGCCTGCCGGTCATTGGAACTCCGGGGCCGGGTGCCGCGGGGGCGGGCGCCGCGCGTGATTCTGAACCTGCCCCGCAGCTGCTTATTCGGCATGTGGGCGGCCAGCTCCAGGAGCTCCCTCTCTGGCCGGGATTGCGCCCGGCCGATAGTGCGTCGTCGTTCCCCACTCCGCAAACTTCCGCGCATGCTGCCGCGGCGGGGCTGCCTTCCACGCCGGTGGCGGAATAACGCCCTAATTTTTGGCGTATTACGGCGCGCATAGGGACTTTTACGCCGGACCTGAGTAGCGTTAAGGTCGTGACTCCTCTCTTCAAACGCTCTTCTCGCCGGCATCCGGCTCGTGAATCTCTTTCTCGTGAAACCGCCGCGGTTCCCGAGACCGCCGCGGCGCCCGCGGGCACCCCCGCAGAATCCGCGCAGGATACGCCCGTAGTATCCTCACCGGTCGCAGCCTCCGCGGCCTCCGCCGCGTCCGCTGCCAGTGCTGAGGCTGCCGGCAATTCCACCACTCCGGCTGCACAGGCGCCGCAGGCCGGCGCCGTTGGCAGCACCGACGCCGCACCGCATCATGCCCCGGGCGTCGCAGCGCAGCACGGAACTGAAAGTGCCAACCACGCCCGTGCCGCGGAGGAGCATCCCGCCCCGCTTCCCGCCCCGCAGCGTGAAGAGCTCGTTTCCCGCGCCTACGCCGGTTGGCAGGAGGAGTTGAGTGCGCGGGCGGAGCGCGCGGCGGAAAATGTGGCCGCGCGAGTGTGCATCGATCTCACCCATCCGCATCCAACCGGGGGCGCGCAGTTTTCTTCCGGGGCGCCTACCCGCCTCACCTCCCTTATCCGGGAGGAACGCAGCCAGCAAGAAGCCTTGGCCACGTGGCGAACCCTGCGTGACCAGGTAGCGCGTGCCGCCGAAGAATACGGGTACGCCCCAATTCAGTTGGCGAGCGGCAATCTCACGTGGACGGAGCTCCCGCCGCGCCGGCCCAGTGATGAACTGGAACCCGGCTATGAGGACACCGGCGAACTCAAGCTCGATCCGGAAGCGATGCGGGCCTGTGCGGAGGAGGCCGCGCACGCGGCGGAAGGTACCTCGGGGGAGGCGCAGGCCGGCTTCGAGGAGTCACTCGAGCAGGCCGCCGCGCAGCCCGGCCCGGCTGAAGCAAATGTAGCCGACGCGCAGGCGGCGGAAGCCGGCCCGGTGCCCGCCACGCAAAGCGGCGAAGAAACCCGGCAGGTACGCGAAGTGAGCGTGCCGATTGTTTACCGCTTGCTACGGGTGGAAGACGTGGGTACCGATGCCCTCATCCAAACCACCCCGGCCCTGTCCGTCAATCCGGATATTGTGGGTGCACTGCGCCAGCACGGCGCCCCGGTGCGAGAATTAGCCCAGCTCACTCGGGTGGAACGCGCCACCGAAGATGAACTCATTACTCGGGTGCGGCGCCTGTCCCATCTTTATCTGCCCGGGGCGTCCTACCGCCCCCAGGTGCTTCTTGGGATGTTTGCCGATCCGGCCGCGCGGGCCATTACCGATGCGGAACTGCTGCGTCCGGTCATGATTCGTTCCGGGGTGCTCGCGGCGATTGCCGGGGATCAGGGCACCCACCAGCTCACCAGCGCCCCGCTTCCTCCGGCTGAGAAACGCGACCGGGCCCCCGAGGGTGAACGCGGGGTGGGCGATTTGGATGTGGCTGAACTTGCCGCGGTGGAGGCTGTGGCAACCGGCCGCGACATCGTGATCGACACCCCGCCGGGAAGCGCGGACGTGACCACCCTGGTGGCGATTGCCGCGGACGCAGCTGCATCCAACCGTTCCGTTCTTTATATTCCTGGCAGTCGGGCGCGGCGCAACGCGGTGACCGCGCGGGCTGGCGAACTCGGCGTGGATGATTTGTTCATCGACCTCTCTGATATTAATGCCGCGCCCTTGCGGCTGCGCCAGGGCCTGCGCCAGAAGTTCCCGCAGATTGATGAAGAACGCACCCTGGCCGTGCGTCGTGATCTCAAAGCGGCCCGGCGCAGCCTGCGCGGCTACGTGAACGCGTTGCACGCCGTCGACCCGGTATGGAATACCTCGGTGTATGACGTACTCGAACATTTAGCTGAGCTCGCCGCCCAGCCCCACGGCCCGGCCACGAAGGTGCGCCTGGATGCCACCGCCGCGGCGCGGGTGCGTGAGGATCGCGAGGCGGTGCTCGAACGGCTCGCGGAAGCAAGTCGGGCCGGCGCCTTTACCGGGGGCGGGAATTCGGAGTGGTTGCGCGCCCAGGTACGTACGGAGGAAGACGCCGCTCGCGCCTTCTCCACCGTGACCCGCATGGCCACGGAAACCCTTCCCCTGGTCATGGAGCAATCCCAGCGAGTGGCCGGGGAAACCGGCCTGGCGCGCCCGAAGACGCTGGCGCAGTGGATGGAGCAAATCAAGATGCTCGAAGGGATCTCCGATACCCTCGAGGTCTTTAAACCGGCTATTTACGAACGTTCTGTGGCCGATATGGTGATCGCCACCGCGAGTGATGAATGGCGTGCTGAGCATGGCGAAAGCATGAAACGTGCCCAGCGCCGTGCCCTGACTAAGCAGGCGCGCGATTTTGTGCGGCCCGGAATCCGGGTGGCGGATATGCACGCGGCCCTGAGCGAAGTGGCACGCCAACGCGATATTTGGCGCCGCTACAGCGCGGAAAGTGATTGGCCCACTCTCCCCGAAGGCATGACGATGATCCGGGCTACGGCCGCGGAAGTGGACGGGCAGGTGCGCGAACTCGAGGAATTCCTCCCGCACCGCGCCGGCCTGCGCCGCGAACCCATCGAAAATGTGCTGGCCCTTGCGCGCGCGCTGGTTTCCCAGCGCCGGGTGCTTGATTCGCAGCCGCGCCGCATTGACCTCCTTCACGACCTGGAAGATAGCGGCCTGGGTGATTTCGCTCGTGATATGGTCCGCCGCGAGGTGAGCGGGGACGCGGTGGCTGCCGAACTTGATCTGGCCTACACCAATTCTGTGTTTGAGCAGCTCATTGCTCGTAATACCGTATTGGCCCAGGCCGGCCCCCATCAGCTCGCCGCGCTCGTACACACGGTGCGGGATCTGGACCGCGAACACGTGGAGAGCCTGCCCGGGCCGGTGCTGCGCGCCGCGATTACCCATATGCAAGAGGTGGCCCGCAAACAGCGCGAAGAAACTGTGGCCGTGGATCGCTACCTGGCCCGCGCCGGCGTAAGCGCGCTGGCCGACGTGGCCGCCTCGGCAACCGCGCTGGTCCAGGCGGCACGCCCGGTGTGGGTGGTGCCGCCGGCCCTGGTTCCCGAGCTTATTCCGACCCTGCCCTGGGCGGATGTGGTGATCCTGGACGGTATCGAGGATGTTCCACTGGCCGCGGTGGTTGCTCTGATGGCGCGTGGCTCGCAGCTCGTGGTTCTCGGTGACGTGGCGCGGGCGGGTGCGCAGAGCGCGCTCGCGGCCCTGGCCGATGCGCTTCCGGTATGCGAACTTCCCACGTTCCGGGCGCATCACGACGATCTTGCTCTCGCCTGCTTGCGCACCCTCGGGTACGACGACGCCGACCGCGCCGCTCCGGCGGGGCGGGTGCGCCGGGCTAACCGCCTGCAGGTGGTGGACGGGCGCGGGGTTCCTTCCCCGAATACCGGAATGGTAGAAGCTCCCAGCGCGGAAGTGGATGCGGTGGTGGATGCCGTTGTGGATCATCTCCTCACCCGCCCGGAAGAATCCCTGGCTGTTATAACAATTTCGCGTTTGCATGCTGTGCACGTGCGGGCTGCGGTGGAACGCACAATCGCGAATAGCCCGGCGCTGGTTGAGGCGGGCGAGTCCGCCGTCAGCCTGGTACCGGTGGTGGATATTACCGGGGCGAGCGGGCTGCGGCGCGACCGGGTTATTTTCTCAGTAGGCTTCGGGAAGACGGTACACGGCCGGGTGCTTCACACCTTCGGCCCGCTCACCGAAGCGGACGGCGCCCGTTACCTGAGCGAGGCACTGCTAGTTCCCAGCCGCTATATGAGCGTTATTTCTTCGCTGGGACCGGGGGATATCGGGGTGGATGATCTTTCCGGCGCGGCTCCCCGGCTTCTAGCCACCCTGCTGGAGACGGCCGCCCGGGAAGAATTACTCATCGGGGCGGATGAGGATGTGGCCAAGGCCAGCCCGCTGCTCTTCGACCTGGCCGCGCGCCTGCGCGGACGCGGGCTTTTCACCGCGCTCTACTACGGGTACGACGCCGGTTTGCGCATCCCGCTTGTTGTTGCCGAACACGAAGGCGATTGGCGAGTGGCTGTTTTGACCGACGACGCCGATTACGTTGCCGAACCGTCCCTGCGCCGACGTGACCGCTACCGGGTCGAGATGCTCGAGGATTTGGGCTGGAAAGTGGTGCAAACCTTCTCCTCTTCGATTTTCCTCGATCCGGAAGCCGAGGCGGACCGTATTGAAGCACTCGTACGGGTGGTACGCCGTGACGAGGCTGCCGCACGCCACCGGGCGGAAGATACCCCCGCTTTTGGTGCGGATGTAGAGGAAGTGAATTCTGCTGGAGCGGATTCTGCCGAAGCGGGAGCGCCGGATGCGGCGGGTGATGCCGGCGCTGCGGGTGCTGAACGGCCGGAGGATGCCGGCGTGGCAAACCAGCAAGACCAGCAAGGCGAGCCCGGCGCGGCACGTACGCACGGGCCGGCCGAGGGTGGCAGCCAGGAGGCAGGCCCTGCTGTGGCGCCGGATCCGGAAACGTCACGCCGGGCCCGGGGAAAGAAACCCGCGGTGCGACCGGGATTGCCGCTGGCCGCCTACTCGGACGACCAGCTTGATGACATGGTGGCCTGGATAGCTTCCGATGGGGTAGCCCGCACTTCCGAGCAACTGGTGGAAGAACTGCGGAGCGAACTGGATATCCGCCGCCGTGGGCCCCAGGCCGATGCGGTGCTCGGTAATGTGGTGCGCCGCTCCAGCCTGGCACAGGATTAGGTGAGCGGCGGTGGCGAGTAACGCGCATTCCCGGCGTACCCACCGGGCGGTGGTGCGTCTGTCTGAAGTGGATGCCCGGCGGATAGAAAGCGGCGAACTCAAGGATGCCGCCGAAGCTCTCCAGCGCCTCGCGCGCGGTGACGGGGGAGCGGATCTACCGCACCCGGATACGCCCACCAAGAAATCCGCGTTAAAAGAAGGTAGCGCCCCGGGGGCCAGCATCGTGGCACCCCGGGACGCGGTTGCATCCGCCCGTGAGGTTCGCACGCGGGATATCGTGGCGCGCACAGCTCACGAGCAGAGCATTCTTGACGAACGCCCGCCCCATTTCGGCAAGCTCTAAGCGGCAGCGAACTCCGGAAAAACAGTGAAGCTTCGCACCTGCTCAGACTCGCGCAGATTCGCGCAGGCTCACGCGATTAGTCGCGCTTGGCCCGCAGCTCATCACGGATCTCCTTGAGGAGGATGAGCTGGGGATCTTCCGGGGCCTCAGCGGCCGGCTTAGCGTGGCGTTCGCGCAGCTTATTCATGGGGAGCACCAGGAAGAAGTACAGTGCGAAAGCCACGATGAAGAAGTTGACCACCGCGGTGAGGAAGCTACCGAATTGAATTTCGCCTCCACCCAGGTGCCACACAAAATTACCGTCGAAATTCGGCTGCCCGAAAATCGCGGCGATAAGCGGCATGAGAATGTGGTCCGTCAGGGATTTCACCACGGCGGAGAAAGCCGCACCGACGATAACACCGACGGCGAGGTCCATAACATTGCCCTGCATAACAAATTTCTTAAAACCCGCGAGCACCTTGCATCCTTTCGCGCGGAAAGCCATCGGGACTACCCCGCTGGCAGAAACTACGGAGGGGCTACCAGCACTGCCCGCAAAGAATCCGCGGCAGCATAGCCCACGATAAGATTAGCGTCTTTTTCGCGAACAACCAGGTACAGCACTCGATATGTGGCGCCTTCGGAGAGCATGCCACCGTTCTTTTCTTCTTCCCCGATCCCCACCACCGCAGCCCGGTCTACCACCCGAACTGCACCAGCTTCTGTGCTGTGCTCCGGGGCGGGCCCATATAGCGCAATGAAATTACCCGGCTCAATAAAGTTTCCGGTTCCATCGGATGCGACCCGGACCGCGACCACCACGTGCCCGGCAGGTGGATCGCGTAAAAATTCTTGGGAAAGCAGCAGCCCACGAGCCAGGGGGTATCCAGCCGGAATACTAGCTGCCAGGCGCTGCCCGTCAGCTTCAGAGGCCGCGGTGAGGGCGTGATCCGGAATGAGTTCCCGGGCAATGGTGCGCGCCTCTACATCGCGCCCGCTCAGCACGTGCCCGGCCGGTAGGGAACGGCGCGCTACCAGCACGTGCCCGGTAGCCGGGTGGCGCTGTTCGATGGCCTGAAGAATGGAGAAAAAAGCCACGAGGGCAACCGCGGCCAGCAGCAGGTGGCGCACCCGCCACAATCGTGTGAGGAGTCCGGTCATAGCTCGAGGCTAGTGAGAAGTGCTCAGCTGCGGATCAGAACCAGGCCCTTCTGTGGATACCGGCAGCGTTTCGCGGAGCTGGGGATAAACCGGGTTACGCCGTCGTACTTACTTTTGCGTGGAGCTCCCACCCGAAGAACGCGAGTCATTGTGGTAGAAACCCGAGCCTTTGAAAACAATTGCGCTGATCCCTGCCATCACCTTGTGCAAGGAATCTTTTCCGCACTCCGGGCAGGTAACCAGAGCTGCGGCTGTCATCGACTGGTGCGCATCAAAATGGTGACCGCAATTATCGCAACGGTAACTGTAGGTAGGCACGTTCTTCCTTTCCGGGCCGGTGGCCGAGCCGAGGTGCGGCCGGCACAAGCCGTACGGCGCATTATTCTAGCGCGTGACAAGTACCCTCGGGGAAGTATCCCGCAACGCCTAGTGCATCGGGGTATGCCCGCCCAGGTCCACCGCGGTTTCAGGGAGCAGGACGTAGCGCACCGGCACATCCATCTCATCGTGGGGGAGGGGCGTGTGCACGTATTCCTCCGGCCATATCAAAGCGCCGACCGGGGTGGCGCTATCGAGCTGCTTGAGGACGCGATCGTACCAGCCCCCGCCCTGACCTAGGCGCACGCCGTCGTGATTGACGAGTAGCGCGGGGATAAAAGCGGCGTCGACCTCGCGTAATACGGTGGAATCGAGGGCTTCACCCCGGGGTGCGGGCGGCCGGCCGGGGGCCTGGTCGGTGAGATTATCGGCACCGGTATAGCGCGCCCATTGGCGGGTGAGCCCGGGGCCGAGCTTGGGAACAAGGAGGGTGCGGCCGCTGGCCACAATCGCATCGCAGAGCGCGCGAGTACCGGGTTCGTTATTGACGGAAATATAACCGGCAACCGTGGTGGCGGTGCCCAGGAAATCCAGCACGGTGGTGACCCAGCGGGCCTCGGCTTCCTCACGGGCTGCGGGGGTGCGCTTGGCCCGAGCCGCGCGCACCGTTGCGCGCAAGGCTTGTTTGGCTTCCGGCAGCGCCATCGCGGAGACATCAGGAAGAGATAGGGTGTGGTAGGTCATGGCACCAGTGTGACACGAGCAGCTGGACGCCCGCTAGGAGTAAGGCCCTTACGCGCCACTCGCAAGGCCCTTATGCGCTCTCCGTACGGCCGAGCGCCGCCACCCGCTCAGTCCCGGGTGCCGCCCTGCTCAGCCCCGTGCGCGCGGCGTTAGCGCTGGCAGGCCCTCAACCCGGTACGCTGTGCTGTGTACCGAGGAGGAATGCGTGAAAACAGTAGCCGAGCAACTCGATGAATTCTTAAAGGTCGCCCAGCCCTTGGAGGCTCTCGATGTGGAGCTTGCCGACGCGATGGGGTGCATTCTTGCTGAAAACGTCGTCGCCACTGTTGACGTTCCTCACACCGACCTGGCGGCGCTGGACGGGTACGCGGTGCGCGCGGACGAAACTTTCGGTGCGGAGCCCGCCCGCCCGGCGCACTTCCCGGTGACGGACGATATTTTCGCCGTCACCACCGATCGCATCGCCCACACTCCTGGTGCGGCGGCCCGCATTGCTTCCGGGGCGCGGATGCCTACCGGCGCGGACGCCGTCGTTCCCCTTATTGATACGGATCACGGGGAAGCGCAGGTGGACATTACGGCGCGTGTGGCCCCCGGGGAAAATGTGCGTGCGCAGGGTGAGGACCTGCGGGCCGGCACCACGATTCTGGAGGAAGGCACCCGTATCGGGGCGCGCCATATTGCGCTGCTGGCGGCGGCCGGGCGGGACCGGGTGCGGGTGCGGCCGGCGCCGCGCGTCGTCGTGATGTCCGTGGGCGATGAACTGGTGGCGCCAGGAAAAGCCTTGGGTAACGGGAAGATTTACGACGCGAATTCGCACGCGCTCGCGACCGCGGTGCGCAATGCCGGGGCGGTTGCGTATCGCGTGCCGGCGGTTTCGGATGACCGCCACATTTTGCGGGAGTCTTTGGAGGACCAGCTGTTGCGCGCCGACGTTATCCTCACCACCGGCGGTTTGAGTTACGGGGGTGGAGATACCCTCAAAGAGGTCCTGTCCCCGCTCGGGTCGATGCGGTTCGACGCCGTCGCTATGAATCCGGGCCGGCACGTCGGGGTGGGCACCATCGGAGCCGACGGCGCAAATTCGGCGCTCATGTTCTGCCTGCCGGGCAACCCGGTGGCCGCGCTCGTGTGCTTTGAAGTTTTTGTGCGTCCCTCGCTGCGGAAAATGGCTGGCTACAAGCACGTGACCCCGCGCTCCATTCGGGCGCGGGCCGCGCGCGGGCTGCTGTCCAGGCCAGGAGTGCAGGATTACGTGCGAGTGCAGGTCTATGGTGATCCGCGCGCCGGCTACGAATTTGATCCCGTGGGGGATGTGGAGCTCCTTTCGCTGGCGAATTTTGCAAAATCGAATGGGCTCGCGGTGGTTCCCGCGGATCGAGAAAGTGTGGGCATCGGTGATGAACTGGAGTGCATGATCCTCAACGGATAGCCCAGCTCAGTAGTCCCACCTGCCCCATGAATAACACCGTTGTTATTCTCTCTACGAAAGTAACGGCGCGTCCCTGCCCGCGCGCCCCACGATTGGTTAAAGTGGCTGTGTGGGGTTCCAGGGATACGCGTTGATGGCAGTGGTTGTGCTGCTCATGGTCTATGTCATCCCTGGGGTGTATCGGCAGCGCGTCATCCTCGCGGATGTGCGTATTGACGAGCGCTATTCACCCCAGCTACGCACCCTCGCGCTGCCAAACGGAACGGTAGGCGTGGAAACTGGTGGGCCAACCGGGGCTATTTTTTTCCGGAAGCCGGAGGTCATCATGGCAGAGAACGACGAACGCGATATTCTTCCACCCAGCGCGGGGCGTAATGTGCGCACCCTGGCGCGGGAACGCGCGCGCCGTAAGGCACGTATTTCCCAGCGCGCCGCGAATCGGCAGCGCGGTTTCGTGGTTGCGGGCGCTCTAGCCCTACTTATTGTGGTGCTCGGTGCTCTTGCATTTACGACGACGATGCCACGCTGGATTTTCTACGTTGCCGTGGGCGTAGGGGTGCTTTACGGTGCGGGCTTTGGGTACTTGCTCAGTGAAATGGGGAAGGCGACTGCTCGCGACCGCGAGGATATTGCCGAAATCACCGAAGAACTCGGCATCCGAAAGACCCGCGGGGCGCAGCGCCACTCGCGCCGTCCGGCGCGCCCGCGCCCGGGGCGTTCGGCAGTTTCGGCTGCCTCGGCGCATTCGGCCTTGAGCGCGGCCAGCGCGGCGCTGGGAAGTGATGACCTCGGGGCGTTGACGGCTGACGCAAGCCGGAGCGCTGATCTGGGGCAGAGCGCTGACCTGAGCCGGAGTGCGGGGCGCGGTAGCGCGGCCACCACGCCGACGGCTGCTTCGGCGGCCACCGGTGCCGCAGCTGCGGTAGATGAAGGCGAAGCTAGCACGGCTGGCGCAGGTGCGACTGGTGAAACTGGCGATGCGCGGGCCGCAAAGGCTGAGGAACACGAAGCCGGGGTGAACCCGGGAAAAGCACGGAGCCGGAACGCGGGGGCGCAGGCACCTAAGCGCCGTTCCGGCATTTCGGTGACCCTTGGGCAAGGGATTATTGCCGCGGAAGATTTCGCTCCCATCGCCGGTTCGCAGCGTGAACAAGCGGAGAAGCTTCCCAAGCGTTTCGTGGCCGGGGCGGTTCCGCGCCGGCAGCTGCCCAGCTACACGCTCAAGCCGCAGATCCAGCAGCGCACAGTAGCGCCCTACCAGGCCCCAGAAGCGCCCGTTGCTCCGGTGCCCTATCGCCCGAAGGAGATCGGCGAGCGGGTGACTTTCGTGGACGCTGTCGCGCACGATGCGGCCGCAACCGCAGCCGCAGCCGCAGCGCCGGCGGGCCAAGCTGCGCCGCAAAGCACCGCGCCGGCAGCGAAGGCCGAAGCCGCAGTGCCTCCAGCTCAGCCAGCTGCAGCTGCGCATGATGGCCTCGCGGGTGGGGCGGCGCTGGACGAGCTGCTGCGCAAGCGCCGCGCATAGGTGTGGCTGGCCGGGTGAGCCTGGCTGACTTGTTGTGCCGCCGCGCCGCGGGTACTAACTGAAAATAGAAGATCGGGGAGTGGTGTAATGGGAACCACTCCCCGAAATTTCATTCCGGGCCGCTAGGGTGCTAAACTAATCAGGTCTTTGGGGCTATGGCGCAGTTGGTAGCGCGTCTCGTTCGCAATGAGAAGGTCAGGGGTTCGAATCCCCTTAGCTCCACCATTCTGGCTGATAAATACCCACACCACATTCCATTTCACATGCGGCTCAGGCCTATAGGTCTCATGCGGAAAGGGTAGACGAAACCCCGGCGATTTAGCCGAGGCTAGGGGTCGTTCCGGGGTCTTGGATCGCTAGGCTACCACAGGAAATAAGGTCATAGGACCCTTCTTCTGCTTCAAAATTCTGTCGTAGGCCGCTGATAGACATGCGAGCATGTCACAGAGTATTCGTCGTCCCATTGCCGTGGATCTTTTTTCGGGTGCAGGCGGGCTTTCCCTGGGCCTTGAGCAAGCCGGGTACGACGTTGCCGCGTCCGTTGAGTACGATCCCATCCACGCTGCGGTTCACGAATTTAATTTCCCCTACGGCACAACAATCTGCGCGGATGTGCGTAACGTCAGTGGTGCCATGATCCGCTCCGCATCAGATATTCAAGACCAAGAGATTCACCTTGTGGCGGGAGGTCCCCCCTGTCAGGGGATCTCGCTAATTGGCAAACGTGCTTTGGATGACGAACGTAATTCTCTCCTCAAGGAATTCGTTCGTTTGGTTCTGGAGTTGCGCCCGCGCTACTTCGTCATGGAAAACGTAGCGGGGTTAACCATCGGTTCGCACCGGCAGCTTCTTGATGAAGTCATTGCCATATTTACGTCTCACGGGGACTATCGCATTGTGGAGCCAGTAGCGGTGTTACAGGCAGCAGATTTTGGTACTCCCCAATCCCGTAAAAGGCTCTTTTTACTGGGTTATCGACAAGACTGCCCGTGCCCCAGTTATCCGAGCCCACGTTATACACCACGTCGCACCGATGGTTCACTTCCGGAAGAAAGCCTGTTTCCGTTGGGGCCTAGCGTCAGCGACGCTCTTGCAGATCTACCTGATGCAGATATTTTTGAGGAGTTGCTGCGCGGTGATTCGGTGGCGAGCGTTGAATACTCAGAGCCAAGTCCTTACGCGGCCACCCTGCGCGGTGTAACACAAGATTTGAGGAATTACGCCCGGCTCCGTCCGGCCGTGGGTAACCGGCTCACTGCATCTGCGCGAACGGTTCATACCCAGAAATCAATTGATCGATTCGAGGCAACTCGTCCTGGAACAACTGAAGGTATCAGTCGATTCCTTCGGCTTCACCCGGAAGGGATCTGCAATACCTTGCGCGCGGGTACCGCCTCAGACCGCGGGGCGTACACGGCGCCCCGTCCCATTCATCCTTTCTATCCGCGGGTTATCACAGTACGGGAAGCAGCACGTCTGCACGGCTACCCAGACTGGTTCAGATTCCATGTGACGAAGTGGAATGGTTTCCAAGAAATCGGAAACTCCGTTCCGGTCATGCTCGGCTGTGCAGTGGCCGCAGAAATTCTCAAAGCGGATAACGTGACCCCTACCCGCGGTGAATTCACTCCACTCGGTGATGAAGCGTTACTCTCTTTCACCGCGACCGAAGCCCAAGCATATTTCGGTCTTAAAGAACGTGTTATCCCGCAACGTACCAGAGCTGCAGGTTAGGAGAAAGGGATGGCAAACCAGAATAGATACGCACAGCTCATCAGCTGGGTGTTTCATCAACATTACGAGATTGGTGACACAGAAGTCTTGTGGGAACGCCACGAACTGATCGAGGCTGCGCAAGATTTAGGTGTCGCAGTTCCAAAGAACCTTGGTGATGTCATCTACTACGTAAGATTCGGGGCTCCTATGCCCGCAGAAGTAGCGCAGGAGGCTCCTGATGGAAAGGAGTGGGTAATCAGAGGTCGAGGGCAGGGGAAATACGCGTTCCGCTTAGTTAACCGAATCAGAATCACACCTAACCCCGCGCTGGCGGTTATAAAGCTTCCGGATGCTACCCCCGAAATTGTTTCCAGTGCAGCGCTTGGGGATGAGCAAGCACTCTTAGCGCTCGTACGCTACAACCGCCTTATCGATATTTTTCTAGGTGTCGCAGCCTATTCTCTCCAAAACCATTTACGTACATCGGTGACTGGTATCGGCCAAGTAGAGACTGACGAGGTGTACGTCGGTGTTGATAGTCATGGCCGCCAATACGTTATTCCAGTGCAGGCAAAAGGGCATCAGGATGACATCGGTATTACTCAAACTGAGCAAGACATTGCCCTATGCTCCGAAAAATGGCCGCATCTTGTATGCCGTGCGGTATCGGTGAAATTTGTTTCTGGTAAGCGTCTCGCTATTTTTGAGTTGACTGTGCAAAATGACGAAATCCGAGTACTGCGGGAAGCTCATTATGATCTGGTTCCTGCGCACGATATCTCACCCGATGATTTGCTCCAGTATGAACATACTGCTGCCGGTTAATATCGAGCATCCCGGCCCGAGACTCTTGCTGAAAATAGGGTGTGGTGGGCCGGCAAGACACTCTCGCCAGCCCACCAATGTTGTCATGTTTAGGTAGGTCGTGTACATGTGTAACGGATGCGCGATTACCACCTAGTGCACTGTCCGCTTAGCGCACGGTGGCTCGCTCGGTGAGGCGCCGGTGGGAGAGCGTGAGCACGCGATCCGCGCCCCGCGCAATATCCGCGGAGTGCGTGACAAGAATGACGCACTTACCGTGCAGATGTGCGGCGTCGTGCAAAATCTGAACCACGCCACGCGCGGTGTCCTCATCAAGGTTGCCCGTTGGCTCGTCCGCAAGAATCACCGGCGCCGGGGATGCCAGCGCCCGCGCAATCGCCACCCGCTGCTGCTGCCCACCGGAAAGCCGCAGCACATTACGGTGAATCTCATCCTCACTCAAACCCAACTCCACCAGCACGGAACTATCCGCCCGCCGATCCACCAACCGCACATTCTCCAGCGGAGTCAAGTAATCAATAAGGTTGTAATTCTGGAAAACCAGCGAAATATGGGCGCGGCGGTGATGCGCATATCCCGTCGTCGCAATATCCACACCCTCAAAAAGAACCGCGCCCTTCGTGGGCATATCCAAACCCGCCAGCAAACTCAACAGCGTCGATTTACCCGCACCCGAAGCCCCCAACAGCGCCGTGACCGTGCCCGGCTCAAAACCCGCGCACACATCGGTCAGCACCTTCGCGCCGCTACCCGGGTAGCTATAGCTCACGTGATCAAGTTCCATAACATTCATAATCTTTTCCTAACTCAGTGACGAAAGAATCTGCCGGGGAGACCGGCGCACAATCGGAAACAGCGCAATAGCCAGCGCCGCGGCAAGAATCCCAGTGCCGATACCCAGCGCCCACGCAATATCCGCGGCACCCACCGCCACCGGAGGCAAACCGGCCAGCGCGCCCGGTGCCGCACCGTCCACAACGGCTCTCCCCACCAACGCGGTAAGCTGGCGCCCCGCGAGAATAGCGACGACGCCGCCAGCCAGCGCCAGCGCGCCCAACTCAAGCGCGAAACCGCCGGCAATCGCCCGGCGCCGCTGCCCGAGCGAAAGCAAGACCCCAATTTCACGCATGCGCCCGCGCACCCACAGGGCCAAAACCGCGGCGGCAATGACCACGCCGGCAGCGCACGCACCGCTGAGCAGGGCACTCAACAGTCCCTCCACGCTATCCACCGCGCGCAACACCCCGCTGAAACTCGCGGCATTGTGCTCATAAGTGAGATCGGGAAGCGCAGCGCGGGCCGCGGCCAGGCTCGCTGGTAGCTCGCTCGCGCTCGCGGTGAAACACCGCACCCGAGTGGCACCCGTATCCCCGCTAAGCTCGTGGCCAGCCGCGCTATCCACGAGGATGCGATTCGCGGCCGCGCTCGCCGGTAGCCCGGAAGGATTCGGGGTGGTCCCGTCGAAAATCCCGGTGACCGTGCGGGTGACCTCGCCGGCCGGGCCGCGCAGTCGCAGCTCATCGCCAACCCGAAGCCCGTTCGCCGCGGCGAAATCACGGTGGATGAGGGCGCCCGGTTCCATTCCGCTGCTCATCTTTCCGGATGCGAGCCGGTAGAGCTTGGCCGCGAAAGCCGGGAAACGCGTCGGATCCGAAGTCGCGGTCACCGTCACCGCGCCTATAACACCAGCATCCAGTTGCACCCCACCCGCGGTTGCTACCGCGTGGGCCCCAACCGGAGTGGCCAGCACATCCAGTTCGGTAGCGGTGCTCTTTACCCCGGGTAGTGCCGCGAGCTGGGCGGCCTGCGCCGGACTCAGGGTAGGTGCGGCTTGCGTCAGCGGATTATTGCCCGGGTTATCACCCGAAACCTCGGTTGGACCCGCGCCGGGCTCACCCGCGCCTGATATTTCCGGCATGCTCTCCGCCGAACCATCCGCCACGCCATCCGCTGAACCATCCGCCACACCAGCCGGCGCACTCGCGACGAAACCGGCTCCCACCTGGGCATCAATAGCGGTGCGCAGCTGGCCCATGGCCCCGCGTACCCCGGCCTGGGCCACCAAAGCCGTGAAAATCAGGGTGATGACCACGAAAAGTAGGCCGTTGCGAACCGGGCGGCGCCGTAGCGCGAGCCCGGCACGCCTCCCCGCGCTCATGGGTGCGGGGAGCTGGGAGCTTTGCGGCACGTGGCCGCCCGCCTGGCTGCCCACCCGGCCGCTTTCGGGAGGTACCTCGCTCATGCCGCACTCACCAGCAGCTTGCGCGGGGAGGTGCGCAGCATGGGAAGGGCCGCCAGCACAGTTGCCCCGATAAGCACGGCAAGGGTGAGGGCCAGGGCAAGCGTCGTCGTACCCGCACTCAACTGGACCGTAAGATCATCCAAAGTGCGCGTGGCCGTGGTGACATCCACCCCGCCACCCAGCGGGGCCTGCGAGGTGAGCTCCTCCATTCCGGACTTCTTCACCGAAGCCAGCACGCTTGTCCCGACCCGCTGAGCGACCACGGTACTGAGGGCGACCCCGGCTGCCGCCGCCGGGATACTAATAAAGAGCAGCTCCACCAGGTACTGGCCCAGAATCTTCAGTTTCGAGGTGCCGATAGCGAGGAGCACCCCGGTTTCGCGGCGGCGTTCGCGCAGCCAGAGCACTAGGACCAGGCTGAGGAGCGCGAGGGCGAGCAGCGCCGTCGTAATAATTGCGCCGGTCATGACGCTCTGAACCCCGGCCACCGCTCCGGTAATACCGGTGAGCAGCTGAGAGGTGCGGGTGAGCTGGTAATTGCGCCAATCGATCGGAAGGCCGCGGGCCTCGTTCATCACCGTTTCGCTATCGGCGCCCTCGGTCACGAAGAAGGTGGTGTCCTGGTAAATTTCCGTCTCCGGGGTGTAGGCATACAGTGCCCGGGTGGTGGCAAGGTCGGTGTAAACCGCGTTGGCGAAAAGTTCGAGGCGGCGCGCGGCCGGCTGCGGATTATCCCCGCGCACCAACCCCACAATCTCCACGGTCACTTCCGCCGTGGATTTCTTTGTATTGTCGTAATCATAAGGATTACCGCGCAGGGTGAGTTTCGAGCCGACGGTCAGCCCGTTGAGCCGCGCTAAATCCTCGTGAATAATTGCCTTATTTTTATCCTCGCGGGTGATATGCCGCCCGGCCACCAGCTCGAGGGTGCCGCTGCGAATATTCGTTTCATCCGCGCTGGCACTCACCCCGCGCACGCTCACCGCATTGCCCAGCTGCGCCTCGCGCTTGGCATCGTATTCCTGCCGGTCCAGCCGGGCCACCTTGGCACCCACCAGGTCCGCGGTGACATCCTGGCGGGCGGTGAAGCGATCCACCCCGGGCAGCGCCGCGATCCGCTCCACGTCCGCGGGTTTGACCGTCCCGCCCCCGCGCGGGGTGCCGGAATTATAGGGGGAGTTCTCCAGCACGAAACCGGATCCCAGGGTGCGTTCCGCGTCGCGGCCCGCCGCTGCCGATGCCGTTTTCACCGCCCCGGCCGAAACCAGCACGGTGACCACGGCCGTGATGATGATGAAAAGAAGGAGGGTACGGATATGTTTTCGCGTGACGTAACGCCACGCGCGTCCAGCTAAGGTCACTACCGGGTACCTTTCACGTCTTCGGGAAAATTTCTGATAGGCACTAGCGTTTCTCAGCTTACTGGAGACTTCCTGGAGGCTTCGTGAAGAGAATGTGAAGAGCCCTGCGCGCGTGGCCCCTAGGCGCGTGGCCCCTGCGCGCCGCGGGCCGTGTGCACCGCGGCCCGTATGCGCCGGGCCGTTCGCGCTTGGCTACCGGTATTGCCAGCGGCGGGGAGCCACTATGATGGGAGAGCGGCGCTCTTTTCCCGCACCCACCCTCAGCGAAAGGCGAGCATGCAGTTCATCTCCACCCGTTCCGGGATGGAACCGGCTTCTTTCACCGATATTCTGCTGGACGGTCTGGCCCCGGACGGCGGCCTGGTGGTACCCGAAAGTATCCCGCACGTGGATGCCGCCCAGCTCGAAGCGTGGCGCGGCCTGAGCTACCCGGAGCTAGCCGCGGCGATTATCGGCCTGTACGCCACCGATATTCCCACCGCGGATCTCGAGCGTCTCACCGCGGTCGCCTATAGCCCGCAGAACTTCCCGGGCGGGGTGCCGCTGCGCCGCGTGGACGACACCCTCGTGTTGGTCGGCCTTTCGGAAGGCCCCACGATGGCTTTCAAGGATCTCGCTATGCAGTTCCTAGGCCAGGCGATTCCCTATGTGCTGGCTGCCACCGGGCGTGAACTCACCATTTTGGGCGCTACGTCGGGGGATACGGGTTCCTCGGCGGAATACGCGTTCCGTGGCCAGCCGGGTGTGCAGGTGGTGATGCTTTCTCCGCGTGGGCGCATGTCCGCGGTGCAGCGCGCTCAGATGTATTCCCTCCAGGATGCTAATATCCACAATCTCGTGGTCGATGGTGTTTTCGACGACTGCCAAGACATCGTCAAAACCCTCAGCTCCGATATTGACTTCAAAACGCGCTACCGCATCGGCGCGGTCAATTCTATCAACTTTGGGCGTATTGCCGCGCAAATTGTGTACTACTTCTGGGCGTGGCTGCGTTTCACGGATGGTGCTGCCGCGCGCGTTGGGAACGACGACGCCGCCGCTGGCGCGGCGTCCCCTTCCGCTCCCGGTGCTGCTGGCGGGGTGGGCGCGGCCACCACCCGAGTGGATTTCTGTGTGCCTTCCGGTAATTTTGGCAATATTTATGCCGGCCACCTGGCGCGCTGCATGGGCCTGCCTATCCGCCGGCTGCTGTTGGCCACCAACGAAAATAATGTGCTGGAAGAATTCTTCACCACCGGGCGCTACACCCCGCGCTCGCGGGAGCACACATTCGCCACCTCCAGCCCGTCCATGGATATTTCCAAGGCCTCCAATGTGGAGCGTTTCATCTACCAGGTGCTGGGGGCGGAGTTCCCGGTTGCCTGGGAGCAGCTGAACGCCACCGGAACTCTGGATATGCACACGTATCTGCCGGATTTTGGGGAGAAATTCGGTTTCGCGGCCTCCTCATCCCATCATGCGGACCGCCTGGCTGCCATTGAGTGGACCTACCGCACCAGCGGGATCCTCATTGACCCGCATACCGCGGACGCGGTTACGGTGGCCCGCCGCCTGAGCGATGGCGCGGTCCCGGTCCTCGCCATGGAAACCGCCCGCCCGGAGAAGTTCGCGCATACCGTCCGCGAAGCGGTCGGGGATGCAGCCGATGACCTGGAGGAACGCCTGACCGGGCTGCTGGCCCTCCCGCAGCGTGCAACCCAGGTTCCAGCCGATCCGGAAGCGGTGCGCGAGTATATCGCCACCCAGTGTGCTTAGTGGGCCACCGGGCGGGTTTCCCGCGCGGCGCGAGGCGCCGCGCGCGTCGTCGTACCTCTATATTCCCGCGCCGGAAACAGGC
Organism: Actinotignum sp. UMB0459; assembly: GCF_051905915.1. NCBI lineage: Bacteria > Bacillati > Actinomycetota > Actinomycetes > Actinomycetales > Actinomycetaceae > Actinotignum > Actinotignum sp. UMB0459. The sequence continues at coordinate 83,948 of NZ_JBQAIK010000016.1, forward strand.
TGGATCCGGGTAGTATATGAGGTAATGAGCCGCGCGATTGGCGCCGTTGCCCGCGCACGAGCCTAGACAGAACGGGGTGTATCCATGGCACGCATTTTCGTTGTTGGAAGCATGAATTCCGATACCTTCCTTAAGGTGGAGAATTTTGTGGAGCCGGGAGAAACAATTTCTGCCCTCAGCTCCCACACCGCGCTAGGAGGGAAGGGGCTCAATCAGGCGGTCGCCGCGGCCCGTATGGGAATCCCCGTGACCATGGTGGCTGCCCTCGGGCGCGATGCCGTGGGGGATGCCGTTGCGGCTGAGCTCGCCGCGGAAGAAAATCTTGATATGGATGCCGTGCTGCGAGTGAATGAACCCACCGGGCAGGCCATGATCCAATCCGATGCCGATGGCGAAAATGCCATCGTGGTGGTGGCCGGTGCGAATGCCGCGAATACTCCGGAGAATGTGGTGGAGCGTCTCGCCGCGGTAGAGAGCGGCGATATTGTGGTGTGCCAATTGGAAATTCCCGAACCCGCGGTGGCGGCCGCATTGGCGGAGGCAAAGAAACGCGGGGCCACCACGGTGCTCAACGCCGCCCCGGCTGCCCCGGTGGGCCACCTGCTGGAGAACGTGGATGTGCTCATCGTCAACGAAACCGAGGCCGATACCATTTTGGGAACCAAGGTGACCGACCGCGCCCAGCAGCTCCACCTGCGTTACGGCGGTTCTATCGTGGTGACGCTGGGGAGCCACGGCTGCCAGTATATTGACGCCTACCTGCCCGACGCCGATGTTAAGGCCGATGCGCTGCCCGCCCACCACGTGGAGGTGGTGGATACCACCGGCGCGGGTGATGCTTTCGTGGGAGCTTTCGCAGCTGCCCTGGCCGTGGGTGAATCACTGGCCACCGCGGCCCGCTGGGGCACCGCACTCGGTGCCATTGCTACCGGGGCTTCGGGGGCGCAAGGCTATACGGCTAGCCGTGCGGATGTGGTGGCGCTGGCCGGTGTTGGCGCAGCTAGCGGCGCTGGCACGGAAGCCGCGGCCAACTAGAGCACTCGTGAGCCCAGCACCACCCCGAAAGGTTTTTTGTGCAGCCCGTAGCTACCGATCTGAGCCTCCTGCGCGAGGCCGCCGCCAGCGTGAAACTCGTTGTCGTTGATATGGATGGCACCTTCCTCCTGCCGGGGAAGATTTTCCCGGAACGCGGCAATGAGCTGGTGGCGCGCCTGCGAGAACGCGGCATTATTTTCTGTCCGGCTTCCGGACGGCAGTACCAAACCCTCGCGGATATGTTTTCCGCCCACGTGGAAGGCATGCCCATTATTGCGGAGAACGGGGCGAATGTGCGCCGTGACGGCGAGCCGCTCGCCACAACTACCTTGCCGCGGGAAACCAGCGCGCGGGTCGTGGAGATCGTGCGCGAGCTCAGCGCAGCCGGGGAAGATGTGGGCACGGTGCTCTGCGGGGAGAAGGCCTACGCCGAACGCAGCGATACCGCGTTCCTGGATGAAACCCTCGCTTATTATCACGCGAATGCGATCGTCCCCGACCTCATGGCCCATACCGAGGGGATTTACAAAATTGGGGTGCTCAGTTTCGCCGACCCGCTCCAGCGCGTGATCCCGCTGTTGCAAACGCTCGGGCCGGGCGTGGATGTGGTGCGTAGCGGCGAGCTGTGGACGGACGTCAACCCTTCCGCGGCCACGAAAGGCACCGGCCTGGCCGGCCTCCAGGCGAGCCTGGGTATCAGCCCGGCGCAGACCCTGTGCTTCGGGGATTTCAATAATGACATCCCCATGTTTGAGCACGCGCATTTCAGCTTCGCCATGGCAAATGCCCAGCCCGATGTGGTGGAGGCCGCCCGCTACGTGGCGCCCTCCAATGCGGAGGAAGGCGTGATTACTGTGCTCAGCGACCTCTTCGAGCTGGGCCTTTAGCCGTAAAATCCGCTAGTTTTGCGGTTCCTGCGGTTCCTGCGCTTCGCGGGGCTGTTGCGGTTCTTCGCCCTCGCGCGGTTCTTGTACGGGGTGTGTTTCCGTGGGTGCCGCGATCACGTCGTGGTCTGAATTTTCGGGCGACGACGGCGCTGCTGGCGCAGCGGGTGCAGCCGGCGGGAACACGGGATTCTGCGGCGGGAACTGCGGGCTTTGGCCGGCGAAAGGTGCCTGGCTGGGTGCCGCGGTAGGTGTCTTCGCAATTTGCCAGATACCGAAACCGAACATGAGCACGGCGGCCACCGCGAGTAGATAGAAGCCAATTCCGGGACCAATATTCACATCTACACCCTGGGATTGCCCGTAGGCAATGATGGTATCCGCATCCGAGGGCTTGATATTAATAACCAGGTAAATCCCCACGATAACCGCGCCGACAATGCCGCCCGAAGACCACGTTTTGCGCACCGCGGCGGGTGCCTGGCGCACCAGCCCCACGAAAGCACCAATCGCGCCCAAGGCCAGGCCGATGGTGATGAAAATGGCCACCGATTTGGTATCCGTTTCCCACAGTTTGACACCGAAATCTTCCGATTGGGTGCCGGCGCTCATATGCAGGGTCCAGAAGTGCAGTGCCGTGCCAATAAAACCGATGATGGAACCGGCCAGCACGCCGAGCGGGGCAGCTAGCGGTGGCGTGGCGCGTACCGCCGGAGTGCCTGCGGCCTCGGGCAGGGGAGCGCCGGCGGGCCCGGGCGCATGGAACGAGTGCTCCGAGGGCATATCGGCCCCCTGGGGGAAAGTGTTACTCATACTCCCTAGTTTAGGGGCCGTATAGCGATGGTGGGGTGGGTGGATACCACACGGCGCGGGGTGCGTGGGAACGACGACGCAGCACCGGGACAAGGGTCCCAGGGCTACCCTATGTTCACCCAGAGATATGAAACCCCTCACACGCACTCGAAAATGGGTAGAGTAATAGGTAGGAATGCGGGAGTTTTCGCGTTCCGATCATAACAATATACGTGTTCTCTTCCCGCGGGTAGCGAAGCGCTGTTGCTTCCCTACCCGGCCCTACGTCCCGGTATATGCGCTACTGGCACGGAGGTGTGCGGGATACCCCGGGAAGCCCATCAATTTATCCATGACGCGGGCGGGCCGCGGCTCTGCTCGCACCGATACGCGGAGGTCGAACAATGGCGTACAAGACAGTCAGTCCGTACACCGGTGAAATACTCAAGGAATATCCCACTGCCACGGATGAGGAAGTTAAGAAGGCAGTTGACGTTGCCCACGAAGCTTTTGTGGCATGGCGGGAAACATCGTATGAACAGCGCGCGCAGGTGCTTCAGAAGGCTGCCGACCTGCTGCGCGAACGCCGCACCGAATACGCCTCGATTATCACCAAGGAAATGGGCAAGGTGATCGGGGAAGCGGAAGCGGAAGTCGATATTTGCATCGCGATGTTTGAAGACTATGTGCGCAATGGCGAAAAGTATCTTGCCACCCGCACGCTCCCCTCAGATAAATACGGGAAGGACTCTGTGCAGCTGCTCTTCCAGCCGCTCGGGGTGCTCTTCATGGTGGAACCGTGGAACTTCCCCTACTACCAGATTGTCCGCGTGGCTGCCCCGCAGCTTTTCGCCGGCAATACCCTTATTCTCAAGCACGCATCGATCGTTCCGGAATCGGCCGCTACCTTCGTGGAGATCTTCCGCGAAGCGGGCCTGCCCGAAGGCTGCTTCCAGAATCTCTACCTCTCCCATGACCAGTCGGAGATTGTACTGGCCGATCCGCGGGTGCGCGGGGTGGCCCTCACCGGCTCGGAAGTGGCCGGTGCTGCCATCGCGCAGCTCGCCGGCAAGTACATTAAGAAGTCCACGTTGGAATTGGGCGGGGCTGACGCTTTCATCGTGCTCGAGGATGCCGATATTGATAAAACGGTTGCTTGGGCGGTGACCGGCCGGCACTGGAATGCCGGGCAGGTGTGCTGCTCCTCCAAGCGCATGATCGTTGTGGATGCTGTGTATGACGAATTCATGGAGAAATACCGGGAAGGCGTCAAGCAGCTCAAGGCCGGAGACCCGATGGATCGGGAAACAACCCTGGCACCGCTGTCCTCCGCGGCAGCGAAGCGTGATCTTGCCAAGCAACTGGAAGATGCCATCGCGGAAGGTGCGAAGGCCGAAGAAGTCGGAATCGAACTGCCCGAGCACGGTAATTTCTTCCAGCCCACGATCCTCACGGAAATCCCCGAGGGCGCGAAGTGCCGCTATACGGAATTCTTCGGGCCGGTTTCCCAGATTTACCGGGTCAAGGATGAAGAAGAGGCGATCACCCTCGCCAATGATTCCCCTTATGGCCTGGGCGGTTCGGTCTTCACCGAAGATCTGGAACGTGGCAAGCGGGTAGCGGCGCGGCTGGATACCGGGATGGTTTATCTCAACCACCCCACCGCGGTCGCGGCGGATATTCCCTTCGGCGGCGTGAAGAACTCCGGCTACGGCCATGAGCTCATCGATCTGGGTATTCACGAATTTGTCAATATCAAGGTGGTGGCTAATTCGCCCATCGACGGTGAATTCTAAGCCCTGATTATCGGGGCCCCGAGTGGCCGCGGATGGCCTCATCTCCCAAGGGCCAGATATGCCGGGGGGGGGGGGGGGCCCCCCCCCCCCCCCCCCCCCCCCCCCGGACTTTAATAAAAAAAACCGCCCCCCGCCGCCCCACAACCCCCCCATAAAAAAAGATTACTAATATATGGACTCCCCCGTAGCTAAGGTTGTTTGCGCTGATGGTACTGCACTCGGTGGGGTGTGGGAGAGTAGGTTGCTGCCGCCATGTTTCTTGTTGTGTGTGGGGTGTTACTCGGTTGGGGTAACACCCCACACGCGTTTAACTAGCGAGGCAAGACGCATATAATAATAAACCTATTCAATGTCCACGAAAATTTCGTTCGTGTTGCGGATTGAGACGTATTTGAGCGATTCGGTAGAAGGTGCCTGCCAGTTCTCAGGTTGTTGGATAAATGAAGATAAGCATTGCCAGGCAGCACCAATTGATGTCGCATGTGTTTCGACAAGGGCCTTGTTTACCCGTATCGGCTTCCATTGGCTCGTGAGGACCGATGAGTTTAGTTGCTTTTCTACACGTTGAGAAAAGTGGTCATAGAGCTGGGCGTAGAACCCACCGAGTATCACGTCTTGTACGTCGACGATGCTGATGTACGTAGCAAGGGCCCTGCTCAGGTAGGTGCTAGCGTTTCCAATGGCCCTTGTTGAAATCCTTTCACCTTTTGACAAGGAGGACAGAAGATGGCCGATAGTCGCGTCGGTAGGTAAGCCCGCTGCGCGCAGTATCGTACTCGGTCCAGCGAAAAGCTCTAAGCATCCTTGTAGGCCGCAAGGACACTGTGGCCCATCTATTTCAGCAGGTGTGTGTCCGATTTCGCCGCTCCAGCCATTCACGCCACGGTGCAATGATGCCTTCTCGATAAGTGCGGCACCAAGGCCAGAGGTTCCTGCAACGTAGACGTAGTTTTTTGTCTCGTCGTTTAGCTTCGTGCGGCACACGTTTTCGGCGATAGCGGCGTACGAGACGGAATTGTCAAAAGTAGTTACTGGTAAAACTGGCGATTGGTTGGTTAGGCTCGTTCGGATATCGACGTTGCTCCAGCCTAAGTTTGGCACTACATTGGCAATTCCAGTACCTTTCGTAATGATTCCGGGTACTCCGCATGCTATTCCAATAAGTGCTAACTTAGACGCATTGATCTTGTTGGTCAACGATTCCAGGGTGGCTGCTAGTTCCGAAATCACTCTATTTGGGCTCGAGAGATCGAAAACTGGCCCTATATATTCTTCTGCAATGACGTCTCCGGTGAGGTCGAGAACGCATGCTTCGATGCCTTCGACTCCTATTTCTGCGCCAATAGCGACATGTGTGTGAGGCGCGGGTCTTAAAGGTGTGACAGGTCTTCCCGTTCCAACCGAGACTTGGTTGTCTTCTACCACTAACCCGACCTTAATTAGATAGTCGACAAGTCTGGCGACGGTGGATTTATTCAGGTGGGTTGTACGTGCGAGTTCGGCGCGTGATGGCGGCTCGGGTGCGAGTACAATGGCGTCCGCCAATAATCGGAGGTTGAAGTTCCGCATGGATTCCGGGCTAACACCACTTTTTCTGTGCGTGGTGTTGCTGGCCGGTTTGGTTCGCGGCGAGTCAGTACTGTTATCAGCCATAAGCCTCCGAAAGATCTAGCACGAATCTAATTGACATGCATGGCTATTGCAAGCTTGACAGGAAGCGCAAACGGGAATATGTTGTTTAAAACACCAAAGGGGGTGAGTGATCGCGATGAGGCGACTAGTAGCAGGGGTTGATTCGTCTACACAGTCATGCAAAATCATGATCAGAGATGCTGATACGGGCGCGTTAGTTAGATCTGGAATTGCGCGTCATAAGTCTGGTACGGAGATTGATCCGATGGTTTGGTTTGAAGCTTTTCACGAGGCTGCGAAGCAAGCTGGTGGGTTGGAGGATATTTCCGCACTTTCGATTGCGGGTCAGCAGCATGGATTGGTATGTATTGACTCGGACGGCTCCGTAGTTCGCAAAGCGCTTCTATGGAATGATGTTAGATCCGCTGAGGACGCCCAAGACCTGATTGTCGAAATGGGTGAGGGTAACCGCGAAATGGGCGCGGAAAGGTGGGCTGGGCGCATCGGTTCGGTTCCGGTAGCTTCGCTCACTATCAGTAAACTCCGCTGGTTAGCTAAGGCTGAACCGCAGCATCTCGGAGAGGTAGCAGCAATCGCATTACCACACGATTGGTTGAGCTGGAAAGTTAGTGGCTCTACCAATATTGAAGATCTTAAAACAGATCGGTCCGAGGCTTCTGGAACGGGTTATTTTGATCCGGTATCAAATCAGTACCAGCGAGATTTACTCAAAATGGCTGGTGGATCATCGCTTGACAGAGTTACCCTCCCTAAGGTCCTCCGTCCTAACGAAGCCGCGAGCAATGCGCCGATCGGAGATGGGCTTCTCATTGGTCCTGGTGCGGGAGATAACGCCGGTGCGGCATTGGGGCTTAACCTTCGGCCGGGGGAGCTTAGTTTGTCGCTCGGGACCTCTGGGGTGGTTTCATTAGTGTCGACCTCTCCGACGCAGGATCCGTCCGGTATGGTTACGGGATTTGCTGATGCTAGAGGAGACTATCTTCCGCTCGCCTGCACCCTTAATGCATCCAGAGTTCTCGATGCTGTAGGTCTCATGCTTGGAGTTGATCACGAGGGACTTAGCAGGCTGGCACTATCAGCGCCTCCGGGTGCCGAGGGGCTGGTGCTTGTACCTTATTTCGATGGTGAACGAACTCCGAATCTTCCTTGCGCCACAGGCTCGATGCTAGGAATAACCGGAAAGAACTTGACGCCGCAGAACATCGCGAGAGCGTCTATCGAAGGGGTTCTATGCAGCGTAAATGTGGGCATTGAAGCTATGAGACAACTCGGAGTCCCTGTAGATCGTATAAACCTTATCGGTGGTGGGGCACGTATCAACGCCGTGAAACGTATAGCGCCTTCGGTACTAGGTATGCCGGTTACAGTTCCTGAGTTTGGTGAATATGTAGCTGACGGAGCGGCGCGTCAGGCTGCGTGGGTTTTGCATGGCGGGGAAACACCACCTGAGTGGACGCCTCGAATGTCTTCGGAATTTGATTCCAGGCATGAACCTTTTATCGTCCAGCGGTATATGGATGCGTGCGGAAATTATATAGAGAGTCAGTAACTAACTAGTTGGCAGGTTATGCCACAAAAATCAAAGGAGATAATCATGGGGAAAAGTTTTGGGCTGCAGCCTGCGCTACCCTCGTTTCGTTGTCGCTGACAGCGTGTGGTGGCGGTATTGTTGGCGGTGGAAAAAACTCCGGGAACGATGATGTGAAAAACATCGTTTTAGTCGCCAAGCAAGAGGGCATTCCTTGGTTTGACGACATGCGGAGTGGTGTAGAGAAGTTCGGTAAAGATCATGAGGGCAAGGTATCTGCTCGTCAGATCGCCCCTGATAGTGGCGATCCGGCAAAACAGGCACAGATGATCTCAGACCTCCTTAGCCAAGATGTTGATGCGATTGTGGTAGTTCCTAATGATCCGCAAGCACTTCAGCCTGTGATCAAACAAGCCCGCGAGAAGGGCATTGTCGTAATTTCTCATGAAGCATCAAATATTGCCGAGAATGTCGATTATGACATTGAGGCGTTCGACAATAAGACCTTCGGTGAGGCTTTTGCTGAAAATGTAGCACAAGGTATGGGAGGGAAAGGTCAGCTTGCTGCTGTTGTCGGCTCCCACACAATGGAAACACACATGGCGTGGTATAACGCAGCCGTGAAATATCTGGAAAAGAATTATCCAGAAATAGAATTGGTTTCAGCACAACCGTATGAGGATAACAACGACGATGCGAAAGCTCGGGCTGTCGCTACTGAAATTCTGAATACTTATCCCGATTTGAAGGGTTTCATCGGTACTTCGGTATCTGCGGGAGCGAATATGGCTGCGGTGCTGCAAGAGCGAAATAATAAGAATGTTGCCGTTTCGACTCTGGGGATTCCCTCGGTAACGATGCCCTATATCGAGAGTGGTTGGGTCTATTATGCGCAAACGTGGCGTCCTGCTGATGCTGGATATGCTGCCTGCGAGTTGGCTTTGCAAAAACTTGAAGGGCAAGAGATTAAGACTGGTTCCACGCTGAAAAGTCCTGGTTATGAATCTGTTTCAGTTGATGGACAGATGGTGTACGGAGAAGCTCCACTTATCCTTAAAAAGGGTGACTTCTCCGACGGGAAATACCCGTTCTGATTGGAGTTATTGTGGATGTAGCGTTGAGTGCCAATCATATAACCAAGAGTTTTGGTGGGGTAACCGCGCTTGACGATGTGTCACTGGACATTCTTCCCGGCGAGGTGCATTGCTTTGCCGGGGAGAATGGCAGTGGCAAGTCAACCATGGTAAAAATAATGTCTGGCGCTTTGGCCTCTGATAGCGGCGAAATTAGCATCATGGGTGAGGCAATGCCGAATCTTTCTGCCCGGCAGGCAACGGGCGCAGGAGTTGGTGTAATCTACCAGGATTTGTCCCTATTTCCGACAATGAGTGTTTCGGACAACATTGCCCTACCTTCACTTGCGCACCATAAGGTAAAAATGATCAGAGCCGAGCGACTTGAAAAAATTGCCAGTGACTCGCTTGCTCAAATTGGTGCTGATATAGATCTCCGAACGCCAGTCGAAAAACTCTCCATGGCGAAGCGACAACAGGTAGCGATCGCCAGAGCGTTGGCGCTCAAAGCAACAATTATATTCATGGATGAACCGACAACTGCGCTAACTTCGGTTGAAGTCAGCCATTTGCTTGATACCATTCTTCATCTAAAGGCTCAAGGTGTTGCGACTATCTTCATTTCGCACAAACTTGATGAAGTTATGCAGGTTTCAGATCGCATTACTGTATTCCGGAGTGGGAAGAAGGTCGGTACGTATCCAGCAAAAGATATGACGCCCAAGTCGCTTTCTGCACTTATGACAGGGCGCGACGTGGAGTTCGGACACCCGGGTCACAGCGAACCAGGCTCGGAGGTGTTGTCGTTCGAGGATGTTCAGGCTTTCCGGGTGAATGGAGCAACCCTCAGTGTTCACAAGGGAGAAGTTGTAGGGCTTGGCGGCTTGTTAGGTTCGGGACGAACCGAACTTGCATTGGCTGCATTTGGTCTAAACCCGATCTCTGCTGGGAAGGTTTTTCTTGATGGTGAACAAGTAGCCCTGAAGAATCCCTCAGATGCGATTGCAAAAGGAATAGCGCTGGTGCCTGAAGATAGACAGGTGCAAGGTCTCTTTAATCCAATGTCGTTATCGAAGAACATGGTGGCGAATGTCCTTCCGGTGATGACGACAAAAGCTGACGTTCTGGACGGTCGAAGAATTAACGAAGTGACAGGACGGATGCTTGAGAGCTTCAAGGTGAATACACGAAATGCCGATCTACCAGTTTCGGCTTTGAGTGGCGGTAATCAACAGAAAATTGTCCTTGGAAAAACAGCTGTTTCGAATCCGAAAGTGCTGATCCTCGATTCTCCTACTGTAGGAGTAGATGTTGGAGCCAAGAGCCAAATCTACGAATTGATCAGGGAACTTTCCACACAAGGTGTTGGCATTCTTGTTATCTCGGATGAAGAAGAGGAGCTCTTGGCTGTGTGTAACAGAATATATGTTATGCAAGAAGGGCGGATTACGGCTGAGTTGTTTGATGATTCCTTAAAGCCCGGTTTTTCCTCAATTTATAGGGACGCTCATCTAAATACCGATGAGGAGAACTGATGACCAATTTAACCAATGTTTTGAAACAACGACGGATGGAAGTAGCCCTGATTGTCATAATCGTCGGGTATTCGTTCGTAGTTTCAATGATCAACCCTACGTTCTTCTCGCTATCAACAGTGGGTGATATTTTACGAAATGGCTCGCCCATGGCTACTGTTGCGGTCGGTGTGACGCTGATTATGTTAGCTGGGGGAATTGATGTCTCATTCCCTGCCGTAGCTATCACGTCAGGTTACTGTGCCGTTCGGCTCAGTGTTGCTCTTTCGCTTGATTCACTTTTGTTTATTTTCCTTGTGGCATTTGTTGTTGCAGTGCTCTTGGAGCTGGTGAACGCTATTTTAGTTCATTGGACGAAGTTGCCGACTTTCATTATTACATTGGGTACATCGTCGGTATTCTATGGTGCGGCAACTACAATAATCGGAACGAAACCGGTTACGTTGAGCGAATTACCGACATCTTTAATTGGTTTTGGTACATGGAATATTTGGTCGACTGAAGTGAATGGCCAGTCGGTTGGGATTCCTGGAGTGGTCTTAGTTCCGTTGGCAGCGTTTGTCGCTGGATGGCTAGTTTTGAGCAAAACGACGCTTGGATTAAGTGTATATGCGCTGGGGAATTCGGAAGAGTGTGTGCGTAGGGCTGGTATATCACCGCTGTCGATCCGGTTATTCCTTTATCCTTTCATGGGAGTGCTGGCCGCTTCAATGTCGATTGTGTCGTTTGCTAATCTTCGATTTGTTGACCCGACTTCACTCATGGGGACGGAATTGTTGGTCATCGCTGCAGTGGTAATCGGCGGAACGCGGGCTACCGGTGGTGCTGGTTCCCTTCTTGGTACTTTCTTAGGGGTAATGTTGATACAACTTCTGAGTGGGACTCTTGTATTTTTGGGAATTCCATCGGCATGGAACAACCTCTTCATTGGCGTAATTATGCTAATCGCTGTTTGCTTTATCTATTTCAATGAGAAACGTTCTAAGCTGCGTGTCCTAGATTTCAGCTAAGGGGTAAGTCTAATGAAGAAGTTTAGGAATTTAGATCTAGGTAGCCAAGTTTTATTCGCTTTCGCTGGCTTTATTTTGGCGCTTTTTGCCGTACTGCTAGGTAACCAGCTATTCAACGGTTTTACTTTGCAATCCATGGGTTTCCAAATCGCCGAGTTCATGTTTCTGGCGTTGGGAATGGCGATAGTGATGCTGACTGGTGGCATTGATTTGTCAATTGTGGCAAATATGAATCTCTGTGCCGTGATAGTTGCATTCATTTTAAGTGGCTCTGTGGAAGGGAACTCACTCGGTCTGATCGTTATAGCGGTTGTGTGTGCGATTGCTGCCGGCAGTCTTCTTGGATTTATCAACGGTAGGATTATCTCTCAGTTTGGGGTCAATCCCATTGTGGCAACTCTGGGAAGTCAGTTACTTTTCTTGGGTGTCGCATCAGGCATCACGAATGGTGCGTCGGTTGGAGTGAAAGTAGCGAGTTTTAGTGAGCTGGGAACTTTCACACTCCTCAGGGTTCCGTTTATTTTTCTCTTGGGCTGTATAGGGTATCTAATCTGCGCTTTCTATTTGTCAAAAACTTCGCGCGGGCAACGTATCTACTATTACGGGACTAGCCCAACCGCTGCGCTTTTTAGTGGTCAAAGGGTGGGGAACACCGTTGTCGGTGCCTATGTGATATCTGGATTGATGGCCGCCTTCGCCGGGATTATCATGGTTGCTCGAGTGAATTCAGCGCGAGTTGGCTTTGGTGAAACGTATCTTTTGCAAGCGTTGCTTGTTGTGGTACTTGCTGGTTTCCATCCCTTTGGCGGCAGGGGAAAGATTTCGAATCTACTTGTTGGTGTGATGATCCTTCAGGTTCTTCAATCCGGTTTTACAATTATGAACTTCAGTCCATTTGCGAAGAATTTGGTCTGGGGTGGCACGCTGATTTTCGTTGTGTGTGTTGAACGCGCGCTATCAGCGAGGCGGAAAAGTATTCGTAAGTCAAAAAAGTCCAGTTCGAAAATGACGAGTAAGAGTTAGGGGCATTGATGAAAGCGGCACGGAGTGCTGAGACCACGTTAGCTGAGCTCGGCCATGTTTTTGAAGAGTTTGATTGGAGTCAGGTCCCCTCGGTTCTGGCTGCGTTGAAAGTCGCCAATAGGGTAATTGTTGCAGGTGTTGGTCGGGAAGGGCTTGCAATTCGGTCTTTTGGAATGCGTCTTATGCATCTCGGTCTGAATTGCAATTGGGTATGGGACGACTCGGCTCCGAACCTGGGGCCGGGAGATCTCGTCGTTATGGTCAATGGGTCTGGCCAAATCTCCCATTTATTAGAGGTATTACGATTGGCGGCGGGTTCCGGGGCTACAACAATCTGCCTGAGTGGAACTGCCGAGGTGACGGACGCTTCTAAAATTGCGGATCAAACGGTATTTTTGCCCGCTGCAACGTATCTTGCCCAAGGAAAGTCGGTGCATTCGCACCAGCCGATGGGGACTCTGTTTGAAACTGCTCTATGGGTTTTGTTTGACTCCATGGTGCAGCAGTTACATGATGAGTTAGGAGTGGGCTACGAAGAGATGGCCTCGCGCCATCGAAACTATGAATAACGAGGACGATTTCGTCACGTTGAACAAATGGTTGGGGCTGGTCTTCTTTGTTGTAGGTGCATTTGGTCTGCATGCCCTCCAGCCCTGAAAGCAAGGGCGTGTCTCCAATCCAGCGTCAAGCGTAAAAAGTGGCCTGGACCTCAAAAATGCGTCGTCGTAGAGTAAACTAAAAGGCGCGCAACCGCGCACGGTCTACCCAATGGAGGAGATATGAAAGCAGCGCGTTACTACGGTAATCACGACATTCGCATCGAAGATATCGAAGAGCAGCCGCTAGAGCCCGGCACTGTGCGGGTCAAGGTTGCTTGGTGCGGTATCTGTGGAACCGACCTTCACGAATATCTCGACGGCCCCATCTTCTGTCCCGCGGAAGGCCATCCTCATCCGATTTCCGGTGAGGAAGTACCGGTCACCCTCGGGCACGAAATGTCCGGCGTCGTCGCCGAAGTAGGCGAAGGCGTGACGGACCTTGCAGCTGGCGACCACGTCGTCGTCGAACCGTATATTATCCGCGATAGCGTGGACACCGGACCGGAATCGACCACTTACCACCTGTCCCCCGATATGAACTTCATCGGTCTGGGCGGCCGCGGTGGTGGGCTTGCCGAAAACATTGTCGTCAAGCGGCGCTGGGTTCACAAAATCCCGAATAACATCCCGCTCGACCAAGCCGCGCTCATCGAGCCGCTTTCCGTGGCCGTGCACGGCGTGGATCGCGGCGACGTCAAGGAAGGCGACTTCGCTCTGGTGGGCGGTGCCGGTCCCATCGGTGTGCTGTGCTGCGCGGTCCTCAAGGCCAAGGGGCTTACGGTCGCGGTGTCGGAACTCTCCGAGCTGCGCCGCCAGCGCGCCGTCGATGCCGGCGTGGTCGACTACGCTTGGGATCCCCGCGAAGTAGATATTGTGGAGGAAACCAAGAAGCTCACCGGTGGTGTCGGTGCCAATGTTGCCTTCGAATGCACCTCGGTGGACGTGGTACTCAACCAGCTCATCGCGGCGCTCGGGCCGCGCGGCGTGCTCGTCAATATGTCCATCTGGGGACACCAGCCGAATATTGATATGCACTCCGTGGTCATGAAGGAACTGGATGTGCGCGGCGTCATCGCCTACGTGAACACCCACCCGCAAACAATTGAACTGGTTGCCTCGGGTAAGATCGACGTCTCCCCGTTCATCACCGGCAAGATCAACCTGGAAGACCTCGTAGACAAGGGCTTCGATACCCTCATCAACCGCAACGAAACCGCGGTTAAGATTCTCGTTTCCCCGAACGGCGAAGGTGAAGAATAAAACCGTAGCTCTCTGAGCGAGTTCCTTAGAAATAGCGCCCGTGGTAGGAACACCTGCCGTGGGCGCTATTTTTATAGGCCGCGCATCTCCTCGGTTAGTGCCGGCCAGAACTTTCGGTGTTCGCGCCCGAAAGCTTGAGCGCCCAGAAATACCCCGGCCTTGCCGAGCTCCGGATCTACCCATAGGAACGAACCTGATTGACCGAAATGGCCGAAGGTGCGCGGCGAAAACGACGGGCCTGTCCAGTGGGGATGTTTCTCCCCGCGGATCTCCATGCCCAAACCCCAGGTATTATTGCGCTGCCACCCGTAGCCGGGCAGCAAGCCGGGCAATCCATCAAAATGCACGGCGCGGGCGTAGCGTGCTAACTCCGGAGAAATAAGACGCGGCCGCAGCAACTCCCCGGAAAAACGCGCCAAGTCACGCAGATTCCCCACCGCCGAATAAGCAGGGCTCGCCTCCACCGCAACCGAACTCAGGCGCAGCGGCTCAATAACAACACGGCGCACCCAATTCTGAATCGACATCCCGGTCTGATGCTCCAAATAATCACCGAGCACCTCAAAACCGTAATTCGAATAAATGCGTTTCTCCTCTACGCCCGCTCGTACCGGCCCTTCCTCCTCCGGCAAACCGGAAGCATGCGCGAGAAGATGGACAACCGTGGCGCCGGGAGGGCCCGCCGGATCGTCAAAATCCGCCAGGCCGCGCTCCACCGCAATAAGGGTCGCCCAGGCCACCAGCAGCTTCGTTACCGACATGTAGGGATATATTTCCCGCGTATTCCCATAAGAAAAAGTGCAGCGCCCGGCAGCGTCGACAACTCCGAGCGCGTGCGGGAACGAAAAAGAATCCGAAGCGAGGCGGTTATCCACAGGCATGGTTCAAGTGTGCCATGCCCGCGGAAAACTTCGGGCTGGTGCAAGCTGCGCCACAGCGTGATAATAAACTTATCATGATGACAAAAGTATCTTCGTGTGTGTAGGCTGGGAATAGGCCACACTGATGTGGCGCTAACGGGAGGTTATGATGACCCTAGGAACCGGAGGGCTGATCGCAGTCCTCATCGCCGCGATTGTGCTCGTTGTTGTGCTCATCGTCGGCTTGAAATTACACGGCTCGATCGCCCTGACCATCGCGGCGATTACTGTCGCGCTGGTCACGGGCGTGAAGCCCGCGGAAGTGGGCGATGTACTCGAACAAGGCGTGGGCGGAACCCTCGGATTCCTTGTTCTTATTATTGGCTTCGGCGCAATTCTCGGGAAAATGCTGGAAGTATCCGGCGGAGCCGAACGTCTCGCCAAGGGGATGCTTCGGGTTTTCGGTGAGAAACGCGCCCCGATTGTTATGTCATTCCTCGGCTTGATTGCCGGTATTCCGGTCTTCGTGGAAGTGGGCTTCGTGCTCCTGGTTCCCCTCGTTTTCGTGGTGGCCAAGGAAGTGGGGTGCTCGAAGATCCGGGTAGGAGTGCCGCTGGCTATCTCCCTCATGGTGGTCCACTGCATCCTGCCCCCGCACCCCGCCGCTACCGCTATCGCGGGCACCCTCGGCGCAGATATCGGCATGGTTATTATGCTCGGTCTTATTGTGGGGATCCCGGCCGCTCTTATCGGCGGCCCGCTTTACACCGGAATTGGGCTGCGTCAGCTTGAACGTGCTCACGTTGCTGCGCGCGCCGGCCAGGTAAGCGGCGTCGTCGCCGCAGAAAAACCGGGCCACGAACCGAGCGAGGCACATAGTGACGCGCTTGCTGCGGGCGAAACCATCCTCAAAGATGATGCAGCGGAGCGCACCTTGCCCGGTTTCGGGATTACTCTCCTCACGATTCTGCTGCCCCTCATTATTATGGTGTGCCGCACCGTTGCGGATCAGACCCTTCCGGAGGAAAACGGCGTGCGCCAATTCGTGGACCTCGTAGGTAACCCGATTTTGGCGCTCCTCATTTCGGTGATTTTCGCGTACTTCTCGCTGGGGATTTCGCGGGGCAAGTCGCTTTCGGATCTGTCGTCGGTGACCGATTCTTCTTTCGCGCCCATCGGTGGGGTGCTCCTCATTATCGGTGCGGGCGGTGCCTTCAACGCGGTGCTGATGGCCTCTGGTATGGACAAGGCCATCGCGGGCGCCATGGGAAGCTTGCCGGTCAGCCCGCTTATCCTCGCCTGGCTCATCGCTATCGTGCTGCACTTCGCGGTAGGTAGCGCCACCGTCGCCATGATTTCCGCGGCCGGTATTGTGCTGCCGATGCTGCAAGCATCCCCGGATCTCAGTCCCGCGCTTATGGCTATCGCCGTGGGCGCCGGCGCCATCGGTCTCACCCACGTAACCGATTCGCTCTTCTGGCTGTACAAGGAATACATGGGCATCTCGGTGGGGGATGCGCTCAAGACCCTCACCGTGGGTACCACTATTGCCTCGGTGGTGGCCCTGTGCATGACCATGCTGCTTCATCTCGTCATCTAAAGGCCGCGTGGAGTAGGGCTGCGGTTTGCGCTGAGATGGCGTAGAAGTGGCGCCTCGCACTTATCTACTAACTAATCTGAGAAAGGACTCAGTCATGACAACTATCGCTGGAAAAACTCTCGAGCAATGGGTGGAGGACTACCTGCTTATTCAGGACCTCGTGGATCTCAAGGTCGCGGACTGGTTCAATCCGGAGGTGCTGCCGGCCGCGGAAGGTCTGGCAAAGGTCGGCCTCACCGTGGCTGATGTGGACGACGCCGCAGCGCGCCTCAAGCGCTGGGCCCCCTACCTCAAGCAGGTTTTCCCTGCCGCCCGCCCCACGGCTGGCATCCTGGAATCCCCGCTGGTGGCGGTTCCTACCATGCAGGCTCAGCTCGCCGAACGAAAGGGAGTGGAGATCCCGGGCCAGCTGTGGGCGAAACTTGATTCCCACCTGCCCATTTCCGGATCGATCAAGGCCCGCGGCGGGGTTTACGAAGTACTCAAGCACGCCGAAGAACTCGCGCTGGAAGCCGGCCTCATCACCCTTGAGGATGACTACCGCAAGCTGGATACCGAAGAAGCGCGAAAGTTCTTCTCCCAATACAAGGTGGCGGTGGGTTCCACCGGCAACCTGGGGTTATCCATCGGGATTATGTCCGCCCAGCTAGGTTTCCAGGCTTCGGTGCATATGTCCGCCGATGCTCGCCAGTGGAAGAAGGATAAGCTCCGCTCCCACGGCGTGAACGTGGTGGAATACGAATCGGATTACTCGGTTGCGGTGGCGCAGGGCCGCAAGGAAGCCGAATCGGATCCCACCGCCTACTTCGTGGACGATGAGAATTCCCCCTCGCTCTTCCTCGGTTACGCGGTGGCCGCGCGCCGCCTGCAAGGCCAATTCCAGTCCCTGGATGTCACGGTGGATGCCGAGCATCCGCTCATCGCCTACCTCCCCTGCGGGGTGGGTGGTGGCCCGGGCGGCGTTGCTTTCGGCCTCAAAACCGTTTTCGGCGACAACGTCCACTGCATCTTCGCTGAGCCGACCCATTCGCCCTCGATGTTCCTCGGCGTTATGACCGGCAAGCATGACGAGATCGCGGTGCAAGATTTCGGTATTGATAACCTCACTGCCGCGGACGGCCTGGCCTGCGGGCGTCCCTCGGCTTTCGTGGGTTCGCGCATGCAGTACCTCATCGACGGCTACTACACCGTTGAGGACCAGACCATGTACGAAAACGTGGCGCTCCTGGCCCACACCGAGGGCCTGCGCATCGAGCCTTCCTCCTCGACCTCCTTCGAGGGCCCCTTCCACGTGCTCGCCGCGAGCGAATACCTGGAGCGGGCGGGGCTCACCCCGGAGAAGCTCGCGGGTGCCACGCACCTCACGTGGATTACCGGCGGCAATATGGTTCCGGATAAGGAGATGGATTCCTACATCGCCAAGGGCGAAGAAACCCTGTAAAGCGGGGTAAAAAATCGGGGGTGCCACTCACTGTAGTGCGCACCCCCGCACTATGCCCGTCATTTAAGATATTTTGTCAGAAGATACAGTAATGGGGCCGTACGGAGGAAGGAGCCGGTGCCATGGAGTCGGCGGAATACGAAGCGATATCCGACGAGGTAATCTCCCGCGAGGTAATCTCCCGCGAGGTGACCTCCGGCAAAGCGATATCCCGGGAAGATAGCGAATATGTGGCCTCTTTCAAGCCGCTGGTCGAATTCCTCGGGGTGGCGCTGGGGGAGAGCACCGAGGTTGTGCTCCACGATGTGAGCGACCTCGACCATTCGGTTATCGCCATCGCCAACTCGCATGTCACCCAGCGTACTGTGGGCTCCCCGGCCACCGATCTCATGTTGCGGGTGCTGCGTGCCGGCGAAGGAACCACGGCCGATTACCTCACCGGTTACGAAGCGATTACGCCGGGTCGCGCGCGCACCTTGCGTTCGTCCACATTTTTTATACGACGACGGGGCCGCATCATTGGGATGCTCTGCCTTAATTCTGACCAAACCGTGCTGCGGCAACTGGACGAAACTGTCAAAAAAATTTCGGCCTTGTATTTCCCCAATCCCGAACGGCGCAAGGAGGCGACGGAGGAAAAGCCGGAAATTTTGGCATCCTCCGTTGCTGATATGAAAACGGCTGCCATGGAGTCGGTGCTTTCGCGCTATCACGTATCGGTGGACCACCTCACCCAAGCCGAACGCCTGGAAGTGGTGCGTTCGCTCGACGAGGATGGATTCTTCCAGCTGCGCGGTGCGGTAACCGACCTGGCGCTCGCGATGAATCTTTCCGAGCCCACCGTATATCGATATTTGCGCCAGGCGCGAGCTTGAGCGGCCGGCCCGGGGCCCTCGGCATGTTTCGGGACCTGCGAAACTCGATATCATGGCGGTATGACACGAGTGATTAAGAACTGGCTCACCGATATGGATGGTGTGCTCATCCACGAAGAAAAGGCGCTTCCGGGTGCCGCGGATTTTCTCAATAAACTCAACGAAAAAGAGTACCCCTATCTCGTTCTCACCAATAATTCGATTTTTACCCGGCGTGATCTTTCCGCGCGTTTGGAAGCTGCCGGACTGATCGTCCCGGAAGATCATATTTGGACTTCGGCGGCAGCAACCGCGAATTTCCTTGCGGATCAGGT
This sequence comes from Actinotignum sp. UMB0459, assembly GCF_051905915.1. Classification (NCBI taxonomy): domain Bacteria; kingdom Bacillati; phylum Actinomycetota; class Actinomycetes; order Actinomycetales; family Actinomycetaceae; genus Actinotignum; species Actinotignum sp. UMB0459. Next base: position 103,226 of record NZ_JBQAIK010000016.1, read on the forward strand.
CGAAAATAAGCGTGCCTACGTGGTGGGAGAAGCCGGCCTCACCACTTCGATGTACAACGTCGGTTTCGTGATGACGAACGTCAATCCGGAAGTGGTGGTCCTTGGGGAAACCCGAACCTATTCCATTGAAGCGCTTACCACCGCGATCCGCCTCATTAATAAGGGTGCCCGGTTCATTGCCACCAACCCGGATGTGACGGGTCCTTCCGATCTGGGGCCGATTCCGGCAACCGGGGCGGTGGCCGCCATGATTACCGCCGCCACCGGCCGCCAGCCCTATTACGTGGGCAAGCCGAATCCGGTGATGCTGCGCAAGGGCCTCAATCTTATTGACGCACATTCCGAAGAAACCGCGCTGGTAGGGGACCGGATGGATACCGATATCCTCGCGGGCATGGAAGCCGGGCTGCAAACCCACCTGGTGCTCTCCGGCTCGACGGCCCAGGAGGAAATCGTGAACTTCCCCTACCGCCCGGATTACGTGCATCCTTCCATCGCGGAAGTGGCGGAGCTGCTCTAGCTGCTTCTTATGCGGGCGGCCTATTTTACTGAGAGGGGTCCGTGCATACAGCTTTGTGCACGGGCCCCTCTGGCCGTATGAGGTCTTCTACGTGCCATTCCCATACGTGCCGCCTGGTTTCCGCTATCGGCCCCCAATTTTTCTCGGGTGGTTATGCTTCGAGGGCTTGGAGCACATTGGCACGGTTATCGCGCACAACGGCTTTCAGCTGGATCTCCTCCCACTCCCGCATGCCTTGCTCGAGTGTTGCGCGGGCTTCGGGTGTGCATTGGGCCCCGAACTCGTCAATAACAAAAAGGATGATTTCTTCCAGGCAGGGCCGGAATCTGTGCCCGCCCACCGGGAAATGGACATCGGCAATACGGGGAGTGCGGGCTTCGTTCTTGATGCGCCGGCGAGAGCGACGGGAATGGTGACCGCCCAGGAGCAAAGCATGTGTCCATTCGTCACGATGGGCATGTACCTGGATATGCGCGCAGGGAATATTCGAGCGTGGTGAGCGAATATAGTCCCAACGCGCCAAAGGCTCGCTGTTTTTTGCTCCCCGGGTGACCGAGAACGTTGATTCATTAACAGTGAGAGATCCAGTTTCGGAATCCAGGAAAACCTCGTAATCGAAACGGATAAAAAGGAGACGATCAACGCAAATGCGCCCCGACAGTCTTTTTAGCGGAAGATCTCCTTTTGTAACCTTCTGCGTGGATAGTGAAAATTCAGGGTCAATCAACTTCCCAATCAGCTGTAGATGTGCCGCAAATTTATCGGCATGCTCATCCAAGTGTTCGTTCACCACGGTAATACTCCTCGAAACGATCCAGACCTACCATCTCGAAATAAGCGTCAGACTCGTCGGGTCCGAGCTGGTAGTTATCAGCGCGCTGGTCGAATTCTTCGCGGGTCATCCTGACCTCACGCAAAATTTCCTCTTTGCGCTTGAGAACATCTTCAAGCGATGTAAAAGTAAGGTCTGGAAACAACTTGCGTCCCCTAACAAAACTCATGACTTTGCTCCTTCAATTGCATAGTTCCGGGTGGTTTTCCCCGTCCTTCTCCGCCATTCTCGCATGGCATAGGGACACAAAAAAGAGCTTTTTACCGCCCTGTGGACAAGGGCGACGTTTGGCGATTCTGTGGATACTTCTCACCCGTTGCTTGCTGTCAAACGCAAGCTCGCACACGGGTACCGATGGTCGAATAATGAGATAGCAAGGTCTGCACCCCACCCCTAAGTTACGCTACCGTAGGTAACGCGGGTGGAGTGCTTATGCCCGACGTGCGGGTCATATGCCCGTGCCCGGTATGCGGCTTCGTGCCGACGCCCGGCGCCCGGTGCGCCGGCTCGCCGCCTCCGCGTTACCCGCTGGCCGTGCCGCGGCTGGCGGTTTCGTGTAACGACGGAGAAATCATGCGTCAGGTTCATCCTTGGCGGGTGCTCGTCTGTGCCTGCCTGCTCACCTTTATCACCGGGTGTTCATACGTTTTCTCAATTTTCCAACTCCCGGCCGCTCAGCTATACGGGCTGAGCGCGGCGATGGGTGCCTACACTCTCACGAATGCCCTCGCCCCATTGCCCATGCTGCTAGGCGGGTACTTTATTGACCGGGGCCGCGCGGTGTGGACGGCAACAATCGGCGCGCTCTGCGCGGCCATCGGCTGGGCCAGCGCAGCCTGCGCGAGTTCCCCGGTCCACTTCGTGCTCGGCTACGGACTCATCGGTGGCATTGGAATGGGCCTGGTGCTCACCTCCGCGCTCTCCAATACCCTACGTTTCTTCCCGGGCCGGCGCGGGCTTATTTCCGGCATTATTTCCTGTGTGAACGGTGCCTCTGGCATCGTTATGGCGCCCCTGGCCCAGCGACTTCTCGATTCCAGCGACTTGCGCACCACCTTACTGGTCTTTGCGAGCCTTTACGCGGTGATCGCGCTCGTCGTGGCCTTAAATTATCGCGCCGCCCCGGTGGAGGGTGTAGCCGCGCCCGCCGCGCCCGCCACCGAAGTACGTCCGGCGCCCGCCACCGAATCGACGCCCGCCACCGAATCACGTCCGGCGCCCGAGGGCCGCGCCCGCGCTTCGCTCACCACCCGCGCGTCCCTCACCACTCGCGCGTCCCTCACCACCGGCCAAATGCTCGCGACCCCTGATTTCTGGCTCATTTTCGCCATCTTCATCGCCGGGGCCTTCTCGGGGCTCATGATTGTCTCCAATGCGGCTCCCATCGCGGCAAAAATGTTCCACTTCTCCGCGGCCAACGCCGCGCTTTTCGTCTCCCTCTACGCCTGCGCCGGAACCGCGGGGCGTTTCTGCTTCGGCTGGCTTGCCGACCGCCTCGGCCATGCCCGCACCCTCGAAGTCACTTTTTGCTGCGACGCTTTCGGCTTGCTGCTCCTCATCGTGGGTGGACACGACGTATTCGGGGGAGCGGGTACGTTCGGCGCCGCGAGCGGTGCCGGCAACCTGGCCAGCGGGATGTTCCTGGCGGGCGGCCTGCTCGCGCTCGGCCTGAGCTACGGTGGCACCATCGCGATCATGCCCGCCTGCGTGATGGATCGCTTTGGGCCGCGCTGGCAAGGCATTAATTACGCGCTCGCCTTCACCGGGTTTTCGGTGGCCGCTATTTTCGCCCCGCGGCTCGGCGCTCAGATAGGTGCTATGTACGACGGCGATTACACCCGCGCCTTCCTCTACGCCATGATTGCCTCGGCCACGGGGCTGGGCTGCGCGCGCATCTTGCACCTGCGCATCCGCGCCCAGCACACCTGCGCATCCGCGCCCGCCGCGCCCAGCACACCCGCGCCGCGTAGCTGAGATACCTGGCTGAGGTACCCAGCTGGGATAGCCGGCCAGTCCACCCCAGCCAGGATGCCTAGTCCGCGAACTCCATAATGACCGGGACGTGATCGGAAGCGCCTTTGCCCTTCCGTTCCTCTCGATCAATGATGGAGTGGGTATGCCGGGCCGCGAGCGCCGGGGAAGCGAAACCGAAATCGATCCGCATCCCGTGATTCTTCGGGAAGCGCAGCCGCTGGTAATCCCAGAAGGTGTAATCCGCTCCCTCGGCCGCGCGGGTAATATCCTCCACCCCGGCCTCCAGCAGCGCGGCCAGCGCCCCGCGTTCCTCCGCGGTTACATACATGCCTACGTCGTTCCGGAAATAATCAATATCCCAGACGTCAGTATCGCGCGGAGCTACATTCCAATCCCCCGCCAGCAGCAGCGGGTAGTCAGGTTCCTCGCCCAGCCGCGCGCTCACCGCGGCCCGCAGTGCTTCGAGGAACTCCAGCTTGTAGTGGAAATGCGGATCCCCGTAAGCCCGTCCATTGGGAATATACAGGCTCCACACCGTGACCGCGTCCGGCCCGGTACCCAGGCGCGCTCCCAGGGCACGCGCCTCCACGGTGGGCGCGCTGAGGAGGGCGCCGTCGTCGTCGATCTTAGAAAAACCGGGCTGCCCGGGGAAACCCACCTGCACGTTCGCGATCCCCACGCGGGAAAGAATCGCGACTCCGTTCCATTGGTTGAGGCCGGTGCAGGCGACCTCATACCCGGCGGCTTCAAAAATTTCGCGCGGGAACTGCGCGGGCGTGCATTTCGTTTCTTGTAGAAGGAGGGCGTCCAGGTCCCAGCGTTCCAGGACGGCGCGGGCGCGTTCGGCGCGGGCGCGCACAGAATTAATATTCCAGGTGGCAATACGCATAACACCAGTGTAGAGAGCCGCGGGCACGTTACCATAGCGGTTATGGGAAGTGCTCTTATTACCGGCGCCAGCGCCGGCCTCGGGCTGGAATTTGCGTGGCAGCTCGCGGCCGAAGGAAATGACCTCGTGCTCGTGGCGCGTAACCGAGCGCGTCTGGAGGCTATTGCGCATGACTTGCGCCAGGTTGCCGGGGTGCAGGTGGAGGTCCTCGCGGCAGATCTGTCGCGGCACGACGACGCACGTGCGGTTGCGCGCCGGGTAGCGCAGCATTCGCGTCCCATCGGTTTGCTCGTCAATAACGCGGGCTTTGGGCTGGGGCAGGAATTTTCTACCGGCGAATGGGAACGGGAAGAAGAAGCGCTCGACGTCATGGTCCGCGCGGTTCTCATCACCTGTCACGCGGCGGCGCGGGAGTTTTCGCGTCGCGGTTACGGGGGAATTATCAACGTCTCCTCGATGACGGCCGGTACCGCGCAGGGTACCTATTCGGCGCATAAAGCCTGGGTGCGTACTTTTTCCGAGGGGCTGGCCGCGGAACTGGCGCCGGCCGGGGTATCGGTCACCTGCGTGACCCCAGGGCTTATCCGCACCGAATTTCACGAACGGGCTGCGGTGGATGCTAGCCAGTGGGCCGATCTGCTTTTCGCCCAGCCCGAAGCGGTGGTGAATGCCGCGCTGGAGGCATGCCGGCGCGGGCGGGTGCTTGTTACGCCCACCCTGCTTTACAAGGCGGCTGCCGCGGCGCTGCGTATCGCACCGCGTTCCCTGGTGCGGAAATTCGCCGGGCCGGGGCTTTCTGGGCGCAACTAAAACGGACCGGCACCGTAGCAAAAACCACCCGGCTACGTAGCAAAAACCACCCGGCTACGTAGCAAAAACCACCCGGCTACGTAGCAAAAAACTACCCGGCAAAAAAGCAAGCGGCCCGGCGGCTTGTGACAAGCTGCCGGGCGCGCCCAGGATTAGAAACTACCGCTGCCAGCGGGAGCCTTGCGGGCTTCATCTGGTAGCTGGAGAGGCTTGGCCTGGCGGTAATCCCAGCGCACCCGCGTTTCGGTGGGTAGGCCCTGGAAGTAGGCCGGAGCCACGATGGCCATTCCCCGCACCTCGTACGTTTTCTTATCGATGCGCACCTGCAGGTTCGCGGAATCGTCCAGTTCCAAACCGGGGGATGCCCCCTGCATTTCCTGCGCCATCGCACCGGAGAGCGGGCCAACAATAAGGTAGTTCTCCGCGTCCTCAAAGACTTGGGTGCTATCAATATCCGGGAAAATATCTTCCCCGCGGTAGGAGCCGGGCGAGGTGGGAGCATCCCCGGAATCCATGATATCGGCCATGCTTTCCTCGGTTTTACTCCAGATGCCGGCCATATTGGTATACACCGTGACGGTATCCGGCTTCGGGCTTTCCCCGATCCAGATCGCGGTGGATATCTTACTGGGCATACCTTCCGCTTCCGCCCCGGGAATCCCGGAGGCGTCAATATCCATCTGCATGGCCATGAGGCGGGTGCCGGAATCCACATCGATATCAATATCGATCGTGGCAACCCCGGGGCCGGTGCCGGGCACGTCCGCGGAAATCTCCATGGACATATCAAGCCCCAGGGAGGTGCCGAAGAAATCCTGCGAGCTTTTCGCAATAACCTCATCCTGTTTGGCGATGGCGCGCTTAATAATCTCACGGGCCTGAGCGTTATCAGCCACCGGCGTGAATTGCCCGGTTTTCGAGATGCTTTCGTCAAAGAGAGGAGCGCCGCCCGAGCCGCCCTGGCCGTGCCCTTCGCTCATCAACGGGCCGGGCTTAGCTTCCGGGGTGACCAGCGCATTATTCGCGCACCCGCTCAGGATCAGGGCACCGGCGGCTACCACCGCGAGAGGTTTCCACATCTTCGTCATCGCTGCTCCACTTCTTGGGGTTTCCCGCACCCGGGCCTGGGGTGGCGAATCGTTTATTGCGCTTACGTGTACCACTGTACAAGGCCGACGGCGCCAGCGAAACACGCGGCTCCTCCAGAGGTGACCGTGAATAAGGCCGTGCGCCGTGTTCGGGGCGTGCTCGCCGGTAGACTAGGGGAGTGACAGATTCTTCCCAGTCTTGCGATTCGCTCAACGTCCCTGCGGCAACTGCCTCCGGTGAGGGTGCTGAGCTGCCCGCGCACCGCATTCCCGAACCGGGCGGCTCGCCCTACGGTGAAAAACGCACGGTTGGGGTGGGGCCACACCCGCAGCCCTGGCCGGAAGATCCCCGTTTGGACCCGCAGCTGTTGGCGGAAGGCGACCACCGTAACGTCGTCGACAAATATCGCTATTGGAGCGTGGAAGCGATCAAGGCTGATATGGCAACCCGTGCCGTGAGCGCCCATATTGCTATTGAGAATCTCCAGCACGATCTCAATATTGGGTCAATTGTGCGCAGCGCCAATGCTTTTAATATGGGTGGCGTGCATATCGTGGGGCGGCACAAGTGGAATAAGCGCGGGGCGCTTGTTACCGACCGCTACCTGACGATGTATTACCATCCCACCCCGGCTGACCTGGAAGAATGGGCCCGCGAGCACGAGTATCAGCTCATCGCCATCGATAACCAGGAAGGCGCGGTGCCCCTGGAACAATCCGAGCTTCCGGATAATTGCCTCCTGGTTTTCGGGCAGGAATCCGCCGGAATTTCCCCCGATTTACTCGAGCGTTGCGACGGCGCGGTGGAAATCACCCAGGATGGCTCCACCCGTTCCCTCAACGTCGCCGCGGCCGCGGCCATCGCTATGCACTGGTGGGTAGCCCAGCACTCCCGGCATGCCTAACTTCGGGCCACCCCGCGTTCGCACTAGTTTTACTTCCCAGGAGGATCACATGGTTACCCGCCTCAATGTTGAATTGACTCGCACCGTTGACGAGTCCTACCCGCTGCTTATCGGCACCGATCTTGCCGGTGAACTCCCCGGGGTGCTGGATGCGGCTGGGCTGAGCCGCTCCCGGGTGGCGGTTATTACCGATAGCACCGTCAATGACCTTATTGGCGCGCAGGTCATGGATGTCCTCACCCGCGCCGCGCAGTCTCAGCCCGCGCCTCGCGCCCCGCGGATCTTCGTTTTCCCGGCCGGAGAAGAAAACAAAACCCGCGCCACCAAAGAACAGCTGGAAGATGCCATGCTCGCCGCCGGCTTCAACCGCGACACCGTAGTGGTGGCCCTGGGCGGCGGAGTGGTTTCCGATCTCGCCGGTTTCGTGGCCGCAACTTTCACGCGCGGGGTTCCGTATATCACCATGACGACGACGCTTGTGGGCGCGGCGGATGCCGCTATCGGAGGTAAAACCGCGGTGGATACCCCGGTGGCCACCAACCTCATCGGAGCTTTCCACCAACCGCGCGCCGTTCTTATTGATGTGGCACGCTGGGCGACTCTCACCGATGCGCAGTTGCGTGACGGCATGGGCGAAACGGTCAAGCACGCTTGCCTGGCTGATCGCGATTTCTTCGAGATCCTGGAAGACCACTTCGTGCGGCGCGGCGGGAGCGTACGGGAGATGGTGGGCGATGCCGAGCTAAGCGGCTATATTGCCCGCCGCAATGCGGAAATCAAGGTGGAGGTGGTGCAATCGGATGTGCACGAAGGTAACCGCCGCATGGCTCTCAACCTCGGCCATACTATCGGGCGGGCCCTGGAGGCCGCGTTGGATTACGCCCTCCCGCACGGGGAATGCGTGGCCATTGGGCTGAATCTGCAATGCCGGCTCGGGTTGCGCTACGGCTACCTCAGCGAAACGGAGGCCAAGCGGGTGGATACCCTGCTGCGCGCCATCGGCCTGCCTACCGAGCTACCCGCCGGAGTGAGCGTGGCGGATATTATGCGCGCCATGGGCCACGATAAGAAATCGCTGGGCGGGGCCATCCGCTTCGTATTCCAACGCGGCATCGGCGCGATGGAAACTTTCGCGGGCGGCAGTTACGCGCGCGAGATCCCCAGCGCTGAGGTGCGCGAATTCCTGGAGGCCCAGCCGCGCAGTTAGTTCACCAGCACTTCGATTTCGACTTCGACGGGGGCGTCCAGCGGGAGCACACTCACGCCGACGGCGGAGCGCGTATGGGCGCCGTCGCCGCCAAAAATCTCCCCGAAAAGTTCGCTGGCGCCGTTGGCGACCTGGGGTTGCGCGGTGAAGTTCGGGGCGGAAGCCACGAATACGGTGACGTGCGAAATACCGCGGATGCGATCGATGCCGCCCGCAACCTCCGCGGCCGCCGCGAGGGCGTTAATACCGGCGATACGCGCGTAGGAATAGCCGTCCTCCGCGGTGATTTCCGCGCCGAGTTTTCCGGTGGCCGGCAGCTGGCCGTCCACGAACGGTAGCTGCCCGGAAGTGCGCACCGTATCCCCGTGCCGCTTGGCGGGGATATAGGCTGCAACGGGAGCGGCAACCGGAGGAAGGGCGATACCCAGCTGGGTTAGACGGGTGCTGATGGTGTCCATGCGTAGGCCTCTCACGGAATCGTTGAGTGTGAGTGCGCGGAATGCCGCGCGTGATAATAGGTTATCTCGAAGGGCACGGCTGCGCGAAGTTGCGGTGCTTGCGGTGGAACGACGCCGCACCAGCTGCCCGCGGGCGCAGCGCTCCCGGGGCGTGCTTAGCCTTCGCCCTCGCGCAGGGAACGGGCTAGGGGATCGCGCCCTTCAAAAATGCGGCGGCGCCAATTGCGTTCTTCCGGGTGGTGGCGCAGCAGGGCGCGGCGTTCGCGTTCCGTCATCCCACCCCATACCCCGAACATCATTTCTGCATCCAGTGAATCGGCTAGGCAGTGCAGGCGCACCGGGCAGCGAAAACAAATCGAGCGCGCCTGGCGTTGGGCTGCTCCTCGCACAAAAAGTGAATCGGGATCGATAGCGGCGCAGGCGGCGGCATCTGCCCAATGCGGGTATAGGGCTAGTGTTGTGGTCATCTATCCCCCTCACTCCGGCGTGACGGCTTATGGTGCAGTTCTTTACTGTTTTACGATCATAATATTAGCGTTTTATGACGTGCGCTACGTTTGTCCGCTTTGTGGAGTGGTGGTGGAGGGTGCTCGAGGGGGTGAGCGAACGTACGGGCGTGCCCGGAGAACCGTGGGGAACCCCGGGGAGGAAGCGTATGTCTCGTTTCTTTCGCTGCGCCGGGTCAGTATTCTTATGGGTATGTCGAGTTCTAGCCCGAAAAAACAAGCGACCGGACGGCAAATCGGAACGTTCGTACTGGCGCTGCTCCTCGCCTTGTGCGGCGGGGGCGCCCTCATGGCGGGGATTGCGCTGCCTTTCGTGATGACTATGGGGACCACGGCCAATGCGGTCACCGGTATTTTCGACGACGTGCCGGAGGACTTAGGCTTTACTGAACCTTCGGAACAGACGGTGCTGCTGGCTAAAGACGGATCGGTGCTGGCCCGGTTCTATATCGAGAACCGGATTAACGTGCGTTCTGATCAGATCTCGCAGCATATGAAAAACGCCGTCGTGGCCATTGAGGACCGGCGTTTTTACGAGCATCACGGTATTGACGTGCAGGGCACCGTCAGCGCGCTGGTCTCGAATCTCACCTCGGGCGGGCTCTCGGGCGGTTCGTCCATCACCCAGCAGTACGTGAAAAATGCGCTTCTGGAAGAGGGGCGTATCGCTGATGATAATGAGAAAATCAAGCGGGCTACCGAACAGACCATTGCGCGTAAGATCAACGAAGCTCGTTACGCGATCGCCGTCGAAAAAACGATGACGAAAGATGAGATCCTCACCGGCTATCTCAATCTTGCCCAATTCGGCCCCTCGCAGTACGGGGTAGAAACTGCTGCGCAGCGCTACTTCTCCAAATCCGCGAAGGATTTGACGGTGGTGGAAGCGGCCACGATGGCCGGAATTACGCAGAACCCGGCCCAGTGGGATCCGGTGCGCCATCCGGAAGCTAATACCGAGCGTCGCAATGTGGTGCTGGGCGAAATGTACCGTTCCGGTTTCATTACCGAAGCGGAAATGAAGGAAGCTCAGGCCACTCCGATTGAGTCGTATATGCATGTATCGGAACAGGTGGCCGGGTGTGGTTCGGCGGGTATCAGCGCCTACTTCTGCGAGTACGTGGTCAAGGATTTGCTCAATGACAAAGCGCTGGGAGCCACCCGTGCCGAGCGTACCCGCCAGCTGTACCGAGGTGGCAAAGTTATCCGCACCACCCTGGATTCGGCGCGCCAGCAGCAGGCATATGACTCGGTGGTGACGCACCAGCCCGTGGATGATGAGTCCGGAATTGATGCCGCGCTGGTCTCCGTGGAGCCGGGGAGTGGGCATATTGTGTCGATGGTGCAAAATACCCGCTTCGGGGTCCCGAATGAAACGGATACCCGGATGACGCAGGTGAATGTGACGGCGCCGCAGGATATGGGGGGCGGGGCCGGTTTCCAGTCCGGGTCAACCTTCAAGATTTTCACCCTGGTGGAATGGCTGGATTCCGGGCGTAGTGCCTATGACGTGGTGGATAGTAGCGAAGGCTTGCTGCCGCAAAGTTCCTTCCAGGCCTCGTGTACGAATCTTGCGGGGCCGGCCTGGCCAGTGGGTAATTTGGGGCAGTCTAACCGCCCGCGTACGGTGCTGGAAGGTACCCGTATGTCCACCAACGGTACTTTCGCGCATATGGCCCAGAAGCTAGATCTGTGCCAGATCGCGAATAAGGCCCAGGCCATGGGTGTGGAACGCGGGGATCATGAGCCTTTCGATATTGTTCCCCCGATGATTCTGGGTACGAACAACGTGACACCGCTCTCTATGGCGACGGCGGGAGCCACCCTCGCCAATGATGGTATTCGCTGCGATCCGATGTCCTATACCTCCATCGAAGAACATGACGGCACCGTTATTTCCGAGCGTAAACCGCAGTGCCAACAGGCCATTTCTAAGGAAACGGCACGCAAAACGAATGCGGTTCTCCAACATGTGGTGGAACCCGGAGCAACCGGTGAGAATGCGATGCTACGCGGGCGCCAGGCTGCTGGGAAAACAGGTACCTCCGATAAGGACTGGCATGCGTGGTTCATGGGCTATACCCCGCAGCTCGCTACCGTGACCTGGCAGGGGCACATGGAAGGCAATATTTCCATGTTCGACTCAGTTATTAAGGGTGAGTACCATTCGGAAGTATACGGCGGCCTGTTCCCCGCCAAGATGTTCTCCGACTATATGAACGCAGCTTTGGCTAATCAGCCGGCTGTACCCTTCCCGCAGCCCACCACCCCGATGCGCCGCCCGGCACCGGCCACGCAAGCGCCCGCGAGGCCCTCACCCACGCCTACGCCGGCACCTGCACCTGCGCAACCCGCGCCGGGGGAGCAGGGCGCGGTTCCGCCCGAGGCCATTCACGAGGGCGAGGACAACGAGGAATACGAAGAAGTTGAGGTTGTGGAAGAGTAGCCGGCGCTACGTGGCCCGGGCTGGACGGCCCGGGCCACGCTTGCCAGGCGAGCTCGGACCGATGCCCTTGTAGAAACCGCACATCACTCGAGACGGAAGGTGGATACCGTGAGCGAAGCTGAAAAACACCGAGTTCGGCGCGCCGCGCTGGGCTTGTTAAGTGCGGGTGCAGCCGCGGGGGCGGGGTGCCTGAGCTGGGCGCTGCACGAAGCCCACCGCTATATCCTGCGCGAGCGGGTGCTGGTGCTGCCGCACGTTGCGAACGCCGCCGGTGAGCTACGTATTCTTCATCTTTCGGATATGCACCTGCTGCGCCGCCACCGGGCCAAGCAGCAATTCTTGCGCGAGCTCGGCCAGCGTTGCCGCCCGGATCTTGTGGTCCTGACGGGCGACCATCTTTCCGAAGCGGGCGCCGTCGGCCCTCTCCTGGACGCCCTGGCGCCGCTTGCTGATATTCCGGGGCTGTTCGTGTATGGCTCAAATGACTATTTCGCCCCGGTGCTCAAGAACCCGTTGCGTTACGTAGCGCCGGGCCTCTTCCCGCCGCTGGTTGAGAAGGGCGAACCGGATTTGCCGTGGGAAGAGATGACCGCTGGGCTGGAAGCTTTCGGCTGGATCGATCTCAATAATCAGCGGGCGCGGTTGCGCGCGGCCGCCTGGGATATCGACGCGGTCGGTATGGACGACCCGCATATCGGCCGGGCCCGGATGCCTCGCCCCGGCGAGGCTACTGATGCGCTGGAAGGTGGCGCGGCTGCGGAGGGAAACACGGGCGCGGGACGTGAGGGGCGCAAAAACAGTGGGCGCGGATATCTGCGACTCGGCGTCGTTCACGCACCGTATCGCGCCGCTCTCGCCGCATTAATGAACGACGGCGCAGCTCTGACGCTGGCGGGACATACCCACGGCGGGCAGTTGGCCGTGCCTGGATTCGGTGCTTTGACCACGAATTGTGATCTTCCGCTGCGTTACGATTCCGGGCTTTTCGATTGGCCCTGCGGTGAGGATGCCGGTGCCGAGCGCGGCGCGGGCGGCGCGGGTTCTGACCGCGATACGGGAGGGGGCCGGGCTGGAGAACGTCTGCCCCTGCGCGGCGACGGCGTGCGGGTGCTCCGCGGTGGCATGGCGGTGAATGTGTCTGCCGGCCTGGGGACATCGCCGTATACGCCGGTCAGGTTCCTCCGGCCTCCCGAGGCGATTTTGCTGCGGGTGCGCGGTGGCGCGGACTGAGGGTGTCAAACGATTGGGCTGGCTACGTGTGCTGCTCGGAGGGGCGCCGGGGTGGTTTGCCGGGAAGAAGCGGAACTATCCTGGCTGTACGCCAGATCACTAGATCGAATTTAGCTTTTTTGGCTGCGGAGGGCTATTATTATTGAGTTGCCAAAGCACGGGGTATGGCGCAGCTTGGTAGCGCGCTTCGTTCGGGACGAAGAGGCCGTGGGTTCAAATCCCGCTACCCCGACGTTGTGATGTCCCGCGTCATAGGTCCGCCTGTGACGCGGGACATCATATTCTGCTAATTCAGAGGTTTCGACAGTGATGTTAACGGTGAAACTGTCGAGAGACTCTCCCGTAATAAGCGCCGCAGCATCCTTTACCATTTCTTCAATCTGATCAAGTCGGCGTGCCTGCGTGCCATATTCCTTTCCGTGGAGGGTGAATTCTGCGCCCCACCAATCTCCGTCACGGGTAACCGTGGTATCTAGTGATGTCACTTCTTGCTCCGTGCGAGAATCTTGCGAGCGAGCCTTTCAAAAATTTCGGGGTGGCGGGGCAACTGCCAAAATTACGCGCGGCTGTCGAAGTTGAGCTCTCGCCGCAGCTGCGCCGTCGTATCAGAAGAGCTGTGCCGCAATGATCGGAACCGCGCGGAAAAGCAGCTGCGCCGTCGTACTAGAACGCAAGGGAACGCGCAGGCAGGAACGCGAACGCGGGCGGCCGAAACCCCAGAAAGAGCCCGGCCACCCGCGTGACGCGCTGAACGTGAGTATGAAACGTAGAGACTAGTGGGCGCGGCGCTGCAACCGGCCAATCTCCAGGAGCAGTACGGCGCGACCTTCGAGCCGAATCCACCCGCGGGAAACGAAATCAGCGAGAGACTTATTGACCGTTTCGCGCGAAGCTCCCACCAGATGCGCGAGTTCTTCCTGCGTGAGATCGTGCGCAACGTACATGCCTTCGGGGGTGCGCTCACCGAAACGATTGGCTAGGTCGAGCAGCGCCTTCGCCACGCGGCCGGGAACATCGGAGAACACCAGGTCGGCAAGATTCTCATTGGTATTGCGCAGGCGACGCGCCATTTCACGGAGCATCGACATGGCGAGCGCGGGGTGCTCTTCGATGAAATTCTTCATATCGCGATGCGCGAGGGAAAGCAGATGCGTCGGCGCGATAGCGGTGACCGTGGAAGAACGAGCCCCCAGGTCAAAGAGCGAAAGTTCTCCGATGATTTCCCCGGGGCCGAGCACGGCGAGCAGGTTTTCACGCCCGTCGTCAGACGTGTGACTGAGCTTCACCTTGCCGTCGGTAACAATATAAAGGCGATCACCCTGGTCGCCTTCGTGGAAAAGCGACTCGCCCCGCTTAAGGGACGTGTCGCTCATCATCGCGCCGAGAGCGGCGAGACTTTCCTCATCCATGTCCTTGAAAAGGGGCACGGTTCGTAAAACGCTGGTATCCATCTCTAGCCTTCCTCCGATGTATTCAGAATATTCCTGAAGTAGTCTCATGTCACATTTTGCCATTATTCACGGAAAATGTCTCATACCTGGGCTGTATATGTCTAGCGGCGGCCTAGCGCCGTGCGGACCTTTCAAGCTGGGAAAGGAAATCCAGCACGATATTCGTAAATTCACGCGGGGACTCTTCGGGGATAAAATGCCCGGCGCCCGGCACGGCGATGAGCCGGTAGGAGCCGGTGGCGAAAGAACGGTCATCCGCCCAGGCCCGTTCATTAATCATGCGATCAGCCAGGCCGCGCACCGCCCAGACAGGTGCGTCCACGGGAGTGGAGAGGATATCGCGCCAGGCCTTCCCGGAGGGGCGGCGCCGCCACGTGGCGGTCCAGCGTAATTGTTCAACGGCGCTCGCCGCGGCTTCCGGGAGCCGCATCGCAGCGGCGTACTGTTCGGACTCCTCCGCCGCGCCGTGGCTGTGCGGGGCGGACCATTCCAGGAGCAAACGGCGCATATTGCGCACATCCCCGAGCGCGCGCGGGGAGCGATTCCCCAACCGCGAGGTGAGTAAACCGAGCAGGCCGCGCGGGCGGATACCACGCCCAAAATGCCGCAGCCCGAGCGGGTGTGGGCTGGCCACCGTCACGAGTCCGGTAATAATATCGGGGGCCATCGCCGCCGCCGCCCACCCGAGGGCCACATTGGAGCCGGCCGCCACGATCACCGCCGAGCTTGCTCCCAGGGATTCGGTGAGCGAAATAAGATCCTGGGCGAGTTCCGGCCCGGATTGCACCGACGGAGTTTTATCGCTTCCACCCACCCCGCGCAGGTCGACGGCGGCAACTTCGTAACCGGCCTGCGCCACGGGTTCGATCTGGTGGCGCCAGGCGTACCAGTATTCCGGGTAACTATGCACGAACAGCACCAGCGGGGTGCGAGTCGAGTGACTCCCGGCATAGGCCAGGTGGAATTGCGCACCGTTGGCGGTCACGAGACGATGCTCCCACGGCCCGGGGATCCAGACGCAGGAATTATCGGCGGGAAGTGAGCTCATGCGATACCTTGTTACGCTCCGGTTTTTATTCGTCGCCCTCGGGGAGGCGGTATTCGCGCACCGTGAAAGCCCGGGCGCGCCGCGAACCGAGGGAGCGTGCCCCGTGCGCCGCGAAGCCAATAGTCGCGAGGATCGCGCCCAGCACGATGAACCCGCCGAAAGCAAGATCGTAGGCGAAATGGTGCACGATATTATCCGTAATCGGCTTGTAGCCGCCGATAAGCGAATCCACCCAGTGCACCCCGCGCAGCGCCACAGCGGGAAACGCGAGCCCCACGAAACCGGCGAGCACCAGAGCGCAGCCCCACAGCTGCGCCCCCAGGGAGGAGAGCCGCGCGAGCAGTGCAATAACGACGAGCAGGGCGACGCCGCCGGCCATTTCCACCAGCGCCGCCACATTGACCTGGCCTGTTTCTAGCGCGAAGGGGCGAGCCAGGTGCAGGCGTGCCACCGCGTCCGAAATGAGATACCAGATCAGTGGAAGCAGGAGCAACGTGACCACCGAGGTCCAGATATGGGTCCAGACCCGGCCCTTCGGAGCGTCGGGAATTGGCTCCACTTCCGCGATGTCTCCCCAGGTGCGCTGATCTTCCAGGCTTTCCTCACGTACGGCCGGAAAGACCGGGCCGTCGAACGCCGCGGCGGGGGCTGCGGTGGGCGCTGTTGCCGGTTCTGCGGCGGGTGCACCGAGCTCACCGGCCTGCGGGTAGAGCGCGGTTGCGGTTGCTTCCCCGGAGGCGTACGGGTCTGTGTTGGTGGTGGCGTAGGGATCAACAGCCGCGGTGGCGCTGGATTCCGGGCCTGCGGGCGCTGCGGGAACGGTTGCGGTTACGCCGGCTGCCTGCGCGAGGTTCGCGTATTCGCGATCCGGAGCGGGGGAGGTTCCCGTGTGGTAGCCATCATCGAAAGCGCCTGCCGCCAGCGATTCAGAAACGGAACGACGACGCGGCGCGGCTGGCTCCGGGGTGGATTCTTCCGGTGCGAGTGCTTCCGGAGTGGTGGTCCCGGTGGATTCCCCGAGGGAGGCGGCGGGAGTAGCGGTACCGGCGGATTCCGCACCGGCTGGCTGTTCAGCCTCGCCTTGTTCCGGAGCGGGCTGAGCCGGAGCCGGTTGGTCCGTGGATTCGGGCGTGAGCTCGGGCTGGTGCGCGGATTCGCCTTCGGGTTCGTTCACGGCGGTGCTTGCCGGAGCGGAATCACTCAGAGGGGAGGGCTCGCTAGCGGCTTCCGCAGCGGGGGGAGCCGGCGGGAAGGGAGCGGCGTCGTCGTTCGAAAAAACGGGGGCGGGAGCGGGAGGCTGCGCGGTGGGGAGGTAAGCGGTTTCTTGGTCCGCGAGATGGTCCTCGGCAATGGGCTCGAGAATATCGTCATCATCCAGTGGCCGGCGCGACGCGGTATTGTACGGGTCATTTGGCGTAGACATGGGTCCTCCCTTGATAGTTCTTTCTCAAAGATATGCCAGAAATCACGCGGATGTGGAGAATTTCGGCGGTGTGCCATAAACCGGGCGGCGCGTCACAAAACGGTGCGGCGTGACGAATCGGGCGTGCTGTGACAAATCAGGTTGTGCGCCGCGAATCGGGTTGTGGGCCGCGAATCAGGCGGTACTTATCCACAGATCTGTTCGCGTAGGGGGTTATCCACAGCGGAGTGCTACTCGGATGCGGGCGGGACTCAAACGCGGCACGCTCGGAGTATGACTTCTTCCCGTGATTTATCCCCTGGCCTTTCGGCGCCTAGTGCTCCTGTTTCCAGCGTTTCCCTCTCCGATGTTTCGGGCTCCGCTGGTGCTTCGCCGGCACCTCTCATCTCCGCGATCCCCCGCGAACTCGTCTCCCTGACCTACCAGCATGAGGAGACGGTGCGCGAGGTGGAGGCCGTTACGGAATTGGCAGGAATACAGGTGGCGCGCGGTTCGCCGGGGGTAGCTCCGCCGCCGGCCGTACTCGAATTAGAGGAACTCTCGGCGGCCCTGCCCACGGTCCGCGCGCGTTTCCACCCGGTCCTCGCCAGTTATTTTCCGCGCGGATCAGTGGTCGTGGAACTTCCGCGCCAGGCCGAAGATCTGCTCGAACTAGTTTTGGCGGCCGGGCAAACTCGGCGCGGGCGCATTATCGGGCTGGCCGGGGTGCGCGGCGGGGTCGGGGTATCGATGCTGACGGCCTGGCTTGCCTCGTTGAGTATCACGCGCACCGCCGTGGTAGATGCGGATCCGCTCTCGGCCGGGCTCGAACTCCTCATGGGATTTCAGGAAAAACGCGGGGCGCGCTGGGCTGATATCGCCCAAGCGGAAGGCATGCTCATTCCGCAACGGCTCCGGGCGGCCCTGCCGGCACGCGGGCAACTGAGTCTTCTCAGCGCGGATGTGCGCGGCGGGGCGCCCGCGAATGGAGATGCGGTGCCCCATGCCATCGATGCGCTTTCCCAAGCTAGCGACACCACCTATGTGGATCTCCCGCGCAGCGCCTTGCTGCTCGGGAGTGAGCCGGCACGGTGGCGGGCCTGGTGTGATGCGGTGGTGCTCGTTACCGAGGTGACTGGCCGCGATGCCCAGGCCATCCCCAGAATCCTTCGTGATCTGGGGGAGAGTACTCCGGTGGTGATCGCAGCGCGGTGCGCACACAAAGTGGAGGCACAAGCCTTCGGTGTAGATATCGGCCAGGAGGTGATCCCCGTGCGGCGCCTGCGCGGTTTGGATGAGGACCTCGCGCACGGAGTTGTTGTGGGCGAACAGCGGCGATCCGGGACCGCGCGTGACGTCACGCAGCTCGTCGCGCATCTCGATGCGGTGCTGGGAGGTGGCTCAGGGGTGAATCAATGGACAACACGAAGGAGTTAAATATTGCCCGTACCCGTGGGAACTTGGCTCGTGCCCGCCGGGAGCTAGCCCGCGGCATCAGCGTGCCCGGGGTGCTCACCACCGTGGCACCACACGCCGTTGGGATAAAAAATGTGCTCGGAGCGGCGCGTGATCTAGACGCGGTGGCCCGCGGTTGGGGCCCGCAGCTGCGGCGCGTGATTGAGGACCCCTCCGTCACCGATATTTTGATCAACGGTGGTACCGGGGTGTGGCTGGATCGCGGAAATGGACTGGAACGTGACGAAGAATTAAGCACCCTGCTTTCCGACGCGGGGGAAGTACGCGCGCTCGCGGTACGTTTAGCTGCCGGTGCCGGCCAGCGTTTGGACGACGCCGCGCCCATTGCCGATGGCACCTTCTCCAATGGAACGCGCCTGCATGCGGTCCTCGCTCCACTGGCCGCGGAAGGAGCCGCGATCTCGCTGCGTACCCAACGGGCCCGTACCTTTACGCTCGCTGAGCTTCAGGCCGCTGGCACGTTCCCCGCAGCGCTTATGCCGGTATTGCGAGCCCTGGTGGAGCAGCGCGCTAACGTCATGGTGGCCGGCGCTACCGGATCGGGGAAAACCACATTATTAGCCTCGCTGCTCAGCTGCGTACCGGCCACGGAACGGCTCATCATTATTGAGGAAGCTTCGGAATTACGGCCCGCACATCCGCATGTGGTGCACCTGCAAATCCGCCGCCCCAATGTGGAAGGCCACGGTGAAATTACCATGAGCCAATTGGTGCGGGCCGCCTTGCGGATGCGCCCGGATCGGATCGTGGTGGGGGAATGCCGCGGAGAAGAAGTGCGTGAAGTCCTCACCGCGCTCAATACCGGGCACGAAGGCGGTTGGGCGACCATCCATGCAAATTCGGCGCGCGATGTTCCCGCCCGGCTCGTCGCTCTCGGGGCATTGGCAGGAATGTCCGCCGCGGTGGTTGCCGCTCAGGCGGTCGCGGCCCTCGATGCCGTTATTTCCATTGAACGCCACGGGCCAATCCGGCGCATTACCCGCGTGGCGATCCTCCACAGCCGCAATGGCGTTCTTGAAGCCCCGGATGCCTTGGCGATCAGTGCCGATGGCACTATTCGTGCCGGTCCCGGATGGGCCACCCTGGGCTCACGCTTAGGGCTGGAGGAACCGTGGTAATTCTGGTGGTGCTCGGCGTTCTTCTGAGCGTCTGCACGTATGCTGGCGTGCCGCGGGGCCGCGCCAGCAAGACGGCGTTTCGCTCACTTTTCTCTCGGAGAAGTGACATATCCCGGTGCGGCAGGCGTGGCGGGTGTCGCCGGCGTGGCAGCCGTGTCAGGCGCGGCCCGCGCGTGCCACGGGGCCGGAGCAAGCGTGACCCCCTACCCGGTTTTGACGCCGGCCTGCTCGCGGTGGAAGTCGCGGCCCGTATAGATTCGGGCGCTGATCACCGCCGCGCGTGGCTCACCGCGCTCGCCCGCTTCGAGCCGAATAGGGAAAGCTCAGGAGCCGGTGGGGACAGTGAGCTTCGGCGTGACCCTGCCGGTCAGATTGACGATGTCGGAGTCCCGGTACTCCTCCGGGAACTATGGGAACGGGCGCCCCGCAATCCGCGCCGCGCCCGCGGCCTCCTCGGTATCCCCGCACTCATAGCGGTGTGCCGACTCACCCACCACACCGGAGCATCTGCAGCCCGCATTCTCGAGAACTGCGCGGCGGCGCTCTCCGAATCCAGCGATGCGCTAGGCGAGCGCCGCATCGCGCTAGCCGGACCGCGTTCAGCCGTGAAAATGCTGGCCGCCATGCCACTTTTCGGCATGTTATTGGGTTCATTCTTTGGAGGTAATCCCGTGACTTTCCTTGTCGGTACCGTGATCGGGCGATGCTGCCTCGCGCTGGCGCTCATATGCGAGGTGACCGGAATCGTATGGATGCGTCGTCTCGTACGGAAAGCCGAGCAATGGGGCTAATCCTGTGTCTCCTGGTTCTTCTTCTTGCCCGGGTGTGGATGCCCGCTGCCGGGCAGGGGGCGGGTAGGCAGGATGCCTCATCCCGGCCGGGTGTGGCGCAGCGATCCGGGCGGCGCTTACCGCCCTCCGACCCGGCGTTTCTGGCCGATCTCGCGCGGGTGGCTCTCTCCTCCGGGGCCTCACTTCCGGCCGCGCTCGAAGCGGTATCTTTCGCCGTCGCTGAAGAATATGCCCACCTTGATATCGGTACGACGGCGCAGCTCCTTCTGCTGGGCGCCCCTTGGGCCGAAGCGTGGGACGGAATACACCCACGCGCCGAGCTGCTGCGCGAGGCCCTCCAGCCAGCTTGGGAAAATGGGGTAGCTCCGCTCACCCTGCTTGGCACAGCTGCCCGCAGCTACCGGCGTCGTCGTTCTAGAGAAGCGCGCCGCGCGGCGGCCGAACTTGGAAATAGCCTCGTGGTGCCTTTAGGTGTGTGTTTCCTACCGGCATTTATCCTCGTGGGAATTGTTCCGGCAGTGGCTGGCGCAGCCATCGGTCTCTTCCAATAAAAACAGGGCGAACGAAGCCGGCTAAAGAAAGCCATATGGACGAAGCTGGGGCGTGGTGGGGTGCCAGGCTCGTTCCCGCTTCATCCCCTGTATCCCCAGGACGCTCAGACGGGGCAATTATCCACAGGCACGCGGGCGCTGGATGCGGGAGGGAGCGCAGCGCGGGAGACTGACAGCGCCGGATCTAGCACGTTCCGAGCAGCCCGCAACCCACCCCCGGGCGGCGGGCGGCGAGGTCCGGCACCACCTAGCCATAACCACGGCGTAGTTCGTCGCAAATAAGAAAGGAACCATTATGACCACGGCAGTCAGCACCCTCAGACCAGCTCTCCCCACCCACCCGGGCAGCATTTTCCGCGAGGGGAAATCCCATCCGGAAGCGGGGATGACCACCACCGAATACGCCGTCGGAACGCTCGGCGCCTGCGCTATTGCCGGCATCCTCTACTGGCTCTCCCAGCAGGACTGGATGCGTGAGCTTATCGCGGGGATTTTCCGGCGCGGACTCAATATCGCCTAAACCAAAGTCCCGGGTATCCACCGGTGCCGGTGGGAGGCCCGCGGCTCCACCGAAAAGAGAAAGATCCGTCATGATATCGAAGCAATTCCCCGAGCAATGCCAGGAGTTACCTTCTTTCCCGCGGGGCGGGGCAGGTGAGGGTGCTCTTATCGCCAACCAGCCCACCCAGCGGCCCCACCGGGCCCTCCGGTCCCACCGGTCGCGGGAACGCCGGCGTTTGTGTGCGCAATGCCATGAGGTCATTGAGGCACGCGGGCACATTGCGGTTCCCTGTGCTTGCCGCCGTCGAGAGATCCGTTCCCGCAAACTCTCCCGCATCTTGCGTCGGCCTTACGGGGCTGAGAACCGGGAAGCTGGCATGGTCACGGTAGAAGTCGCCCTCGGGATTGTCAGCACGCTTATTATCGTGCTGCTCGCACTCGGGGCGCTGAGTGCCGGCGCCCAATATCTCTCTCTGCGCGGTGCCTCCCACGATATTGCAGTCCTTGCCGCACGCGGAGAAAGTGAAGAGGCATTGCGCGCTCGCGAACTCCCACCCCGGGCCATGCTGCACGTGCAACGCGCGGAAGACCACGTGAACGTGGTGGTGCGGGCCCAGGCAGCCGGTCCGCTACGGGCCCTGGGTATCACCATGGAAGCACGTACCTCGGTGGATGTGGAACCCGGAGTGCTGGGAACATGAGAGTCTCCTGGCGGGATAGTTGGCGGGAATGGCACCGGCTCTATCTGATGTGCCGGAGGGAAAGCCGCGCCCGGCACCGGGATCCGCCCCGGGCCTCTGAGCGGGGAGCGGGAACGGTACTCGCGGTCGGGGCGATGGCTCTTGTGCTTGCCTTGAGTGGGGTGGTGCTCACCGTTTTCACCGTGGTCATTGCACGAATGGATGCCCGTGCCACGGCGGACGTTATTGCCCTGCAAACAGCCGAGCGGGTGATCAACCAGGGCTGGTCGTTAGCCGAAGCCTGCACCAAGAGCGAACGCAGTGCGCAGCGCAACGGCGCGGTTATCGAAGAATGCAGTGAATCCGAAGAAATATTTTCGATTCGGGTTCGCACCCGCGCTCGCGCGGTGCCGGTCGCGGTCCGGGTGACATCGCGCGCAGGCCCCATTGATCGGGGTCACGGTTCCGGCGCCGTGCCCTCCAGCTCATCCAGTGCGCAACTCAGGGCGCTGAGCACCAGCACCGCGCCCTCTTTCCACAGGGGATCATTGTTATTACCGCATTTCGGGGACTGGACGCAGCGCGGGCATCCGCTCTGGCACGGGCAACCGGCCACGGCATCGCGTGTGGCGCGGATCCACTCCCGGCCGGCCCGATATCCCCGTTCGGCACAGCCCGAACCGCCGGCCGCAGCATCGTGGACAATCACGGTGGCAGCTCCGGTATCCGGGTGGTACGCGGTGGATAGTCCTCCCACATCCCATCGGTCGCAGATCGCGAAGAGGGGAAGTATTCCAATTGCGGCATGCTCAGCAGCATGCAGAGCACCGGGAACATCCGCGGGAGGGATACCGAGCGCCTCCAGGTCCTGGGATGACATCGTCCACCATGTCCCGCACGTCTCCATACTGCGCTCGCGCGGAGTAATGGGGTGAAACCCGAGATACATGCCATCACGGGCCCGGCGCAGGTGGTATCCGACAACCCGATTGAATACCTCCACATCGCCCCACGCCCAGGTCCCAAACCGGGTTGCGGTACTGGAACGCGAATGGAGGATCTTCACGGTTGTCTCTTCGGAGGCAAAAGTCCGCAGATCATCCCGGGGGCGATGCCGCACGAGAGCCACCTCGCCGTCACATGTTTGCACATCGAAAGGAACACCCTGATGTATATAGATAGCCCCCGGGTACACGGTGGTATCTGCCCGTGCGGCATCCACGGTCCCCAGAATGTTTCCGTCTTCCTCATCAACAATGGACACGGTGCTTGCCTCACCGCGCAGATCCACCAGGTCGTGGGCGCTCAGCCCCGCATGCCCCCAGAACCACCCGCCGGGACGGCGGCGCAAGAGCCCCTGTTCGCTCAATTCGTCGAAAAGCGACGTATCGGAGAGCCCAAAAATTGCGGCATCTGCTTCGCTAAGAGGATGCTCAGCGGCGGCCGCGCACACCTGCCCGGTCAAAACATTCGGATTGAGCGGATCGAAAACGCTGGCCTCCGCCCCCGCGCTCAGTACCGTATCCGGATGGGCCAGAAGATACTGATCCAAAGGATTCGAGGTTCCGATAAAAACAGCCAGCCCCGAACTTCCCGCCCGTCCGGCGCGCCCCGCCTGCTGGTTAAAAGAAGCCGTGGTTCCAGGCCACCCGGTGATAATAACCGCGTCCAGCCCGGAAATATCGATACCCAATTCCAGGGCATTGGTTGTTGCCACGGCTCGCAACGCTCCGGACCGCAGTCGTTGCTCCACATCACGGCGTTCCTCAGGAAGATACCCGCCGCGGTAAGCCGCCACCGCCTGAGCCAGGGGATTGTGTTCCTCGCGCAAAAAATCTTGGGTCAGCTCGGCTACCCGTTCGGTTCCGGGCCGCGAACGCACGAAGGTGAGAACGCGCGCCCCTTCCGCCACGAAACGAGCGGTGAGAGCGGCCGCCTCCACAGTGGCCGAGCGTCGCGCGATATCTCTCTCACTTCCCTGTACTTCCCCGGAAAGAACATGGCCGGTTTCGTCGTCGGCCACAGGAGAGCATTGCCACAGGGCCACGGTACATTCGCCGCGCGGAGAGGCGTCATCCGTTACCGCTTCGATAGGGCCAAAGGCTGTTCCGATGAATCTGGTGGCGGTTTCCTGGGGCTCGCCTGCGGTTGCCGACAGGAAAACAACGGTGGGCCGGGCGCCGTACAGCGCCGCGATACGCAAAATCCGGCGCACCACATGGCCAACGTGCGCCCCGAACAATCCCTTATACGAATGAAATTCATCGACGACGATCATCCGCAGCCCGCGCCAGATCCGCTGCCAGCGGTCTTTCTGGGGAAGCATCGCGTGATGCACGAAATCAGGGTTGGTGAGCACAATATCGGCATGGTCGCGCGCGAAGGTTTTTTCTTCCGCGTCGGCATCCCCGTCCGCGGTCGCCACCGTGATCCGGGAATCGACATCTCGCGCCAGGGCCCGCAGCGAGGTGTATTGGTCCGCGGCCAAAGCCTTGGTTGGGGAAAGGTAAAGCACGGTGGGAGGAGCGCTCACCCGCGCCAAACTCGTCGAGCTACGCGGGACCAGCATCTCGGTGAGTGCAGGCACCCACGCCGCCAAAGATTTCCCCGAACCGGTTCCGGTCGCCACCACCGTGTGGGTACCCGCGTGAATGAGATTCGCAGCGCGGACCTGGTGTTCCCACAGGTGTGGCACGCCGTGGTTAGCGCAGGCACGCATCACCTGCGGGCTGACCCACGCGGGCCACCCGGCTACTCGCGCGGGGCGAGCATCTTGTTTGCGCAGCGCCACCAACTGTCCCGCGGTGGCGGATTCTTCAAGAACGGAAAGGAGGCGCATATGTGTAGTGTGCCCGATGGAGCACCCAAGACCAAAGAATTGAAGGCCAAAGAACTGCGAGCCGTAGAGCTGAGGGCCAGAGATCTAAGGACCAAAGAAAGCCGCCCGAGTTCCCGTTTCCCTACCCGGGGCTTTCCTCAACGCGGCCGGGCAGTTTACTGTTATGGCATGGAGCTCTTTGTCCCGGGCGCCCCCGAGCGCCTCGCCACCACGTTACGTCAAGATCTCACAGGTTATACCACCGCGCATATCTCTACCCTGCTCGGCCCCGAGGCTACCGCCGCCATGTGCCGTGAACAGCGCATGTGTGCACTTCTCGCATGTGAAAAAGTGTGTCACCAGGGTGCTACGCCGCATACCGAAGCGGAAATACTGGCCTGCCAAGTCCGCCTCCTTATTCTCGGGGATACCTTGAGCGCGGAGGAACTCGAGGGTGCCTTTCCCGCCACTTTCGGTGACCGGGTAACGCGCGATGCGCTGCTCGCGGTCAGCAACGCGGGATATCGGGCCCGTTTTCAAGTGGTTCCCGTTCCGCTAGACATTACTCGGAAGGGCACCCGCCGGATCACCCGCACCGAGGTGCTCATCGCCTCCGATTTTGGGGAACTAGCCGGCCGGGTCCCCGGAGCCCACCACGTTATGCCGGTGGGTGGGGCCACCCGCACTCTCGCAAATATCGTCACCTATACCGGGGGCCGGGTTCTAGATGTGGGAACCGGATGCGGAATCCATGCCATTAGCGCAGCGCTGCAAGGCTGCGAGGTGGTCGCCACCGATATTTCTGCGCGAGCTTTGCAATTCGCCGCCCTAAATATCGCGCTCGCGGCCGTGCGGGTCGAGTTGCTCCAGGGTTCCCTTTTCGATCCGGTGGAGGGGCGTTTCGACACCATCGTGTC
Organism: Actinotignum sp. UMB0459; assembly: GCF_051905915.1. Taxonomy (NCBI): domain Bacteria; kingdom Bacillati; phylum Actinomycetota; class Actinomycetes; order Actinomycetales; family Actinomycetaceae; genus Actinotignum; species Actinotignum sp. UMB0459. The sequence goes on from NZ_JBQAIK010000016.1 coordinate 128,844, forward strand.
CAATCCGCCTTTTGTTATCACCCCCGCTGCCGTCCGGCAGAAAGTCGATTTCGAGTACCGTGACGGTGGATTCGGTGGGGATACACTCCTGTCCGAACTCATCTCCGCCCTTCCCGCCCACCTCACAGATACCGGCACTGCCTATATCTTGGGGAATTGGGAAGTGGAAGATGGCTGTTCCTGGGATACTCACCCGCAGGTGTGGGCCCGGGTGGCGGGCCTCGATGCCTGGTTCATTGCGCGCGATGAAGTCGATCCAGCCCACTATGTAGAGATGTGGCTCCGCGATGGTGGCCTGCGCCCGCGCGATACCGGATACGAGGATGCCTACCGCACCTGGCTCGATGATTTTGCCGCGCGGGGGATACGCGCGATCAGCCTGGGTTACGGGATCTTGTCACACCCGGCTGCCGCTCGCGAACCCATGATCCGCACCGAGGAAATACCGGGCCGCCCCCAGGGCGATATCCGCCAGCATATTCAGCGGGTCTGGAAGAACCGGCACCTGGTGGCCGCCTCCGATGAGGACTTAGCACAGCGCACCCTGACTCGAACCGAGGTGATCGAACACCGTTTTTACGATCCGGGGGCGGCAGATCCGCTGCGCATTGTTCTCGCCCACACGGGTGGATTCCAGCAGACCCTCCCGGCCGATTCCCAAGTTGCGGCCTTCGTGGGCGCCTGCGATGGCGAGTTGAGCGTGGGTGCCCTGTGCCAGGCGATTGCGCGTATTTACGGAGAGGAAAGCGCGTCGGTCCAAGCCCGTCTCCTTGAGATGGTGCGCGAGCTGATCGCCACCGGGCTATTGACCGAGGGAACGGGAACCGAGATCTAGGAGATAGGTTGAGAGCTCCCGTGACGAGCATCGGTTTTCGGCGCGGGCGTGCTACCGTGTGACAACAGGGCACAAAATATGTGTCGGAGGCGTGGTCTGGTCACGCCGTGAGTAGTGAGGGATGCAGTTGTGACGAAGCTGGTTATCGTGGAGTCTCCCGCCAAGGCGCGCACGATCGGCAGGTACCTGGGTGAAGATTTCGAGGTGCTGGCGTCCGTAGGGCACATTCGAGACCTGCCGCAGCCCTCGGAATTACCCGACAATATGAAGAAGGGCCCCTACGGGCGCTTCGCTGTTGATGTGGACGGTGATTTCTCGCCCTACTACGTTATTTCTGCCGGGAAGAATAAAACGGTTGCCGAGCTGAAGAAAGCTTTGAAGAACGCCGATGAACTCTTCCTGGCAACCGATGAGGACCGCGAGGGAGAAGCGATCGCCTGGCATCTCTACGAGGTGCTCAAGCCGAAAGTTCCCACCTCGCGCATGGTCTTCCATGAAATCACTCCCGAAGCGATCTCCCGTGCCCTGGAAACACCCCGCGCGCTCGATACCCAGTTGGTAGACGCCCAGGAATCGCGCCGTATCCTTGACCGCCTGGTCGGTTACGAAGTTTCGCCCCTGCTGTGGCGCAAGGTCGCCGCGGGGCTTTCCGCCGGTCGCGTCCAATCGGCCACCACTCGCCTTGTTGTGCAACGCGAACGCGAACGCATGGCTTTCGTTTCCGCATCGTATTGGGATGTGACCGCCACCTTTGGTTCCGCCGAACAATTCGAGGCAGCCCTCCATTCCCTCGACGGTGCGCGTATCGCGTCCGGTAAAGATTTTGGCGACGACGGCGCACTATCCGCCAAGGCGACTAAGGAAGGTGTACGGGCCCTCAACGCCGAGCTGGCTGGCCAGCTGGCAGAAACACTCGAAGGCGCGAGGGGTACGGTACGCACCCGCGAGGAAAAGCCGTATCGCCGTCGCCCTGCCGCACCTTTCACCACCTCGACTTTGCAGCAGGAAGCCGGGCGTAAACTACGCCTATCTTCGCGTCAAACAATGCGTATCGCCCAGTCGCTCTACGAATCGGGCTATATCACCTATATGCGTACCGATTCCACGAACCTGTCCGCGCAGGCAATCAGCGCGGCCCGTAGCCAAATCAAGGAATTGTACGGGCAGGCCAGCTTGCCGGAAAAGCCGCGTTTCTACGGTAAGAAGGCGAAGGGCGCGCAAGAAGCACACGAAGCTATCCGCCCGGCCGGCGATCATTTCCGCACTCCGCAGATGGTGGCCGGTGAACTCTCGGGGGCGGATTTCCGACTTTATGAACTTATTTGGAAACGTACCGTTGCGTCCCAGATGGAAGACGCGCGCGGGCAGACGGTCTCTCTGAAAATTGATGTGCCGGTCGGCGGTGCGGCCGGAGCGCGCACGGCCACTTTCTCCGCATCTGGCACGGTGATTACGTTCCCGGGGTTCCTTGCCGCGTACGAAGAAGGCCGGGATGCCAATCGCTACGAAGCCACGGATGCGGCCCGGCTCCCGGACGTGAAAGAAGGGGAGGAACTGCCGGTGAGCGCCCCGCAGGCCACCGGCCACGAAACCCTCCCTCCGCCGCGGTACACCGAAGCATCGCTGGTGAAGAAGATGGAAGAACTGGGTATCGGGCGTCCCTCGACCTACGCTTCTACGATTTCCACCATTACTGATCGCGGGTACGTGGAGCATCGCGGTCAGGCGCTTGTTCCTACCTGGACGGCTTTCTCCGTGGTGCGTCTCCTGGAAGAAAATCTCCCCGACCTGGTGGATTACGATTTCACCGCCCAGATGGAAACCGACCTCGACCGGATTGCGGAGGGCAGCGGGGATCGGGTGACCTACCTGTCGAAATTCTGGCGCGGAGATGGCGATAAGCCGGGCCTGGAGGGCCGGGTGGAATCCCTCGGAGATATTGATGCGCGTGCTATTAACTCCACCGCCATCGGGGAGGGGATCACCCTGCGCAATGGGAAATACGGGCCTTATCTGGAAGTGGAAGGCTCCGATAAGCGTGCTTCGGTGCCGGCAGGCATGGCACCCGATGAAATGACGGTGGAGGCCGCCCGCGACATCCTGGAGAAGGCATCCTCCGATGGGCGTGAACTGGGCGAGGATCCCGAAACCGGGCGCCGCGTCGTCGTAAAATCCGGGCGTTTCGGGCCGTACGTGACTGAAATTATTCGCGAGGGTGAAGTCGCGCTTACCCCCACCGGAAAAATCTCCAAAAAAGCACCTAAGCCGCGCACGGCGTCGCTTTTGAAATCTATGCAACCGGAAACTGTTACGCTCGAAGATGCTCTGCGTTTGCTGCATCTGCCGCGCGTGATTGGGCAGGGCGAAGACGGGGTGGATATCACCGCAACGAACGGGCGGTACGGTCCGTATATCACCCACGGGAAAGATACCCGCTCGCTGGAAACCGAGGAGCAGATTTTCACGATTACCCTGGAGGAAGCGCAGGCTTTGCTGGCTCAACCCAAGCGGCGCCGCGGGCAGGCAGCAGCGAAGCCCCCGCTTAAGGAACTGGGAACCGATCCGGTGAGCGAAGCTCCGGTGGTGCTCAAGGAGGGGCGCTTCGGGCCCTACGTGACCGATGGGAAAACGAATGCCTCTCTGCGCAAGGGCGATGATGTAGAGAACATTACTCCCGAGCGTGCCTACGAGCTGCTCGCAGATCGGCGCGCGAAGGGCCCGGTGAAACGGCGTACAACGGCGAAGAAGAGCACGGCGAAGACCACCGCCGCGAAGAAAACGACGGCGAAGAAGAGCACGGCGAAAAAGTCCAGCTCGAAAAATTCCGCTTCCGGATCGACCACCGAGAAGGCATAAATGCGCGGGGTGTTCATTACCTTTGAAGGTGGGGATGGAGCTGGGAAAACAACCCAGTTGCAGCTGCTTGCCGCGGCGCTCTCCAAGCGGGGGTATACCGTTGTGCAAACCCGGGAGCCGGGGGGAACCATGCTCGGAACCCAGATTCGGGAGCTGCTCCTGCACGGGGGTGCGGTCAGCCCGCGCGCCGAGGCCCTTCTTTATGCCGCGGATCGCGCCCAGCACGTCGCATCTGTTATTCGCCCAGGCCTGGAGGCTGGGGCGGTGGTGCTCTCGGATCGCTATATTGATTCCTCCCTGGCCTACCAGGGTGGGGCGCGCGAGCTCGGCGCGGGCATCCGGGCGATGTCCGAGTGGGCTACCGAAGAACTCTGGCCGGACCTCACCGTGCTCCTCGATATCCCGGAAAACGAAGGTTTAGCGCGGGCGGACGACGGCCAGTATGACCGCATCGAGGCGGAAGGCCGCGAGTTCCACCGAGCGGTTCGTGAGAATTTCCTCGCGCTCGCGGCGGCTAATCCGGAGCGCTACCTGGTGCTCAATGCGCGCGAGACTGTTGCTGATCTTGCCGCGCAGATTATTGCGCGGGTGGAAACTCTGCTGGCAGGTCTGGAAGATCGGGAACATCTGGCTGATTGCGGTGCGTGTCAGCCGGCCGCGGGAGAATCCTTATGAGCGTTTTCGATGCGCTTATTGGCCAGCGTCCGGTTGCCGAGCTCTTGCAGCGGGCGGCCTGGGCCTCGCGGATCGGTGACCCGCAGCTGCCCGGTCCGGTAGTCGCCGCGGCCGATGCGAGCGGCGCAGCCAATGTGACCGCTGCTACCGATGCGAGCGGAGCTACCGATGCGACGAGCGCGGTGGATGCGGATCCGGCTGCGGGTTTAACTACGGCACCGGATGTTAGTACGACGGCGGATATCAGCAGCGCGGCGATGGCCCAAGCATGGTTGGTTACCGGACCGCCCGGATCGGGGCGGTCGGTTGCGGCGCTGGCCTTCGCGGCTGCCGTGCAATGCACGGGTGCGGTGCCCGGCTGCGGGTACTGCCACGCCTGTACCACCACGCTGGGCGGTACCCATCCTGATGTGATCCGAATGGACCCGCGCTCGGTGACGATCTCGGTGGAAGAAACCCGGTCGCTGGTGGCCTCTTCCTATACGTTCCCCTCGGTGGGCCGGCGGCGCATCATCATTATTGAAGACGCGGACCGTATGCTGGAACGCACCACGAATGTGCTTCTCAAAGCAATTGAGGAACCCCCGCGCGATACCGTGTGGATTCTTATTACCGCCTCGCCCGAGGATATGCTTCCCACGATTCGCTCCCGGTGCCGCCACGTGGCCCTCCAGGTTCCCAGCGTGGAGGCGGTTGCCCAGCTCCTGGCCGGAGAATTCGGCGTTGATGAACGCACGGCTCGCGCAACCGCACGCATTGCCCAATGCCATATTGGGCGTGCGCGTGCCTTACTACGGGACCCGCAGGTTGCGGCAGAACGCGCGGCGTTGCTGCGGGAAACTCTCGATTTGGGTGGAACATCAGATGCGGTGCTCGCCGCTCAGCACCTCCTCGAGCACTACCCGGCCAGCGTGGGTGCGGCGTCGAAATCCGCAGGTTCTAGCACCGCGTCGAAAAAAGGGGCGAAGGCGGAAACTGAACCCGATACCGAGCTTGCGGAATTCCGGGCGAGTATTGGGTTGGGGGAGAGGGATAGCGGTTCGGCGTCGCAACGTGCCCAGATCCGCGCTTTTGAGGAACAGCGAAAAAAGCGGGCGGTGCGGGAGGATCGTGACTATCTGGACCGGGCCATGCTCGATGTGCTGGCGCTCTATCGTGATGTGCTAGCGGTGCAGGTCGATGCCGGCGTCGACCTCATTAATGCCGATTTCGAAACACAGATCATCGCGGCTGCGGCTGCCTCCACCCCGGAACTCTCGGTGGCGCGGATGGACGCGGTGGCGCGGGCGCGGCGGCGCTTGGCCGCGAACGTTGCTCCGCAGCTTGCCCTCGAAGCGATGTTTATCGAGCTCGCTTCGCCGTTGCTAGCGCAACCATCTCAAACAAACTAGCGGGCCGGCAGCAACCTTTCCTCATCTTCCCGTGAGAGATCGGTTCTGTACCGGCCCGCCAGCTTGACGTTACCCTTATTTCATCGGGTTACTTCATTGAGACGAGGATTTTCACCTCGCCCGGGTTGCCCCGCAGGCGCTGGTAGCCATCCTCGACAATGCGATCAGCGGTGATCTTCGAGGTGATGAGCGGCTCCAGGTTGACCTTGCCTTCCTGCACCAGCTTGATGGCCGGTTCGTGATCATCACAGTAGCCAATGCACGCGCTGATGGAGCGTTCGGGCATCATAATGGCTCCCATAAGATCCAGCTCGAAGGGATGGACGTGCAGCGCCACCACTTCGAGGTGCCCGCCGGTGGTGAGCACGCTGAGAAGCTGATCGGCCACCGCGGCAATGCCGGCGCAATCGAAAGCGAAGTCCGCGAGTACGCCGTCGGTAAATTCCTTCACCTTCTCCAGCAGATCCTCTTCCGCCGGGTTGACGATAAGATCAGCAACCCCCACTTCCGTGAGCTTCGCGCGGCGAATTTCGGAGGGCTCGGAAACGATGGTTTTCACGCCGTAGGCCTTGAGAACCGCGGCGGTGAGCAGCCCGATAGGTCCGGCCCCGCCCACCACGGCAACCTTGCCTGCAGCCTTCCCGAAAGCGGCGCCAGCGTGCGCGACCGCGTGATGGCCAACGGAGAGCGGTTCAATAAGAGCGGCCTGGTCCAGCGGAATATCACCAACGTTATGAACCCAGCGTTCTTCCACTACGATCTTCTCAGCCAGGCCGCCGCCGCGCCCGGAAATTCCAATGAATCCCATCTTTTCGCAGAGGTTGTACATGCCCTTCTTACAGGCCGGGCATTCCCCGCACACCATAAAGGGTTCCACGGCAACGCGATCCCCGGCCTTCACCTTGGTCACACCCGCGCCGACTTCATCGACCACACCGGAAAATTCGTGACCGAAAACCACCGGAAGGGTTTCCCCGGAAAGGGGGTGCGGTTCATCGGTCGAGGGAGCCGGTGGCATGACTCCATCAAAATACAGATGCAGATCAGAGCCGCAAATACCGTTGTATGCCAGGGAAATCTTCACGGTTCCCGGCTGGAGTTCAGGTTCAGGAATATCCTCAAGCCGGACATCTTCCTTGCCGTAGTAGCGAATAGCCTTCATTCTTCCTCCTTTGTATGGGCACGCTTGCATAGCGCGCACGTGATACCCATCTACCTGCCGGGACGTTCCGGCACACCCCTTGCATCCGCGGCCTTTCACGGCGGCGCCAGTGGACACCGTTCAGTGGCGTTGAAGATAAACGGCCGCGATACCCCGAAGGCGTGTAGTGAGCATCACATTCAGTGTGTCAGAGTGTGTGCACCCGCGCAATGCCTCGGACGCGAATATGCAGTAATTGCACGGCTAGCGAAATTACCGCGGCCTCCTGCCTATTACCAGCTTGCTCCCGTACGCTAGACACGTGAAAAGAACTCTTGCTGCTCTCGGCGCCGTGCTGCTTTTAGTCTCCGGGTGTGCCAATAATGCCCTGGTGCGTGGCGGCACCCCCGATACCTCCACCGGTGCGCTGCCGGAGTACCCGGCGCAGCTCGCCCGGTTCTATGAGCAGCAGGTGGAATGGACCTCCTGCGGTAAAGACCAATGCGCTCGCGTCCAGGTTCCCATGAATTATGAGGATCCGGAGGGGGCGACCATCGAATTATCGATGCGTAAACAAGAGGCGAGCGGTAGCGCCGTCGGCTCTATTTTTATTAATCCTGGTGGCCCGGGTGGTTCGGGTCTTGATTTATTGCCCACGGCCTCGATTTCCCTGGGTGCGGATGTCGTCGAAAAATATAATGTCATTGGTTTTGATCCGCGCGGGGTGGGCGAGTCCACCCCGATTACCTGTTTCACGGATGCGGAATTGCAGCAGCTCGTGGATACCACCTACCCGGATTCTGATCCGGAGGCGGATGCTAAGCAAGCCGCGGATGCGCAGCGGGTGGCGCAGCGCTGCAAGGAGAAAAACGGCGAATACCTCAAGTATGTTGATACCCGTTCGGCGGCGCGGGATTTGGATGTGCTGCGCCACCTGGTAGGGGATCGTTCGCTCAACTACCTGGGCTACTCGTACGGCACGTTCCTCGGGGCGCAGTATGCGGATCTTTTCCCTGCTCAGGTAGGCCGCATGGTGCTCGACGGTGCCGTCGACACCACCTTGGGAACGGCCCGCCTCGCCACCGATCAAACGCGTGGTTTCGAAGAATCCGCGCGCCGTTTCGTGGAATGGTGCCAGCGGGAGCAAGGCTCGCGGTGCCCGTTGAAGGGGAGCGTGGATGAAGGCATCGCGCGTATGCGCAGTATTATCGACGCCGCAATCGCCACTCCCATCCCCACCGGGAACCCGAGTATGCCGCTCACGGGAGCTCAGGCCCTGTCAGCATTTACCATTCCGTTCTACAGCAAGATGCTGTGGCCGGTGCTGATGGAGGGCATTTCCGAGTTTGATAAGCAGAATAAGGGCACAGTTCTCCAGCTCATCGCCCTAACCGGGCAGAGCCGCGATCCGGGCGACGGGCATTTCCTGGATAATTCCACGGAGGCGAATTGGGCTATTAATTGTGCGGATTATCGGCCCGCCACGGATGCGGAGCTTGAGGAAGCTTCGCGGGCCACTAAGGGTGGCCCGTTGCTTGGGGATGCTTACGCGGGTTCGGATCTGTGCCAGGTGTGGCCGACCCAGGCGAAAGAGAATCCGGGGCCCTTCCGCGCGGCAGGCGCGGCGCCCATTATCGTGATCGGCACGAAGTACGATCCGGCTACCCTGCAGGCGTGGGCGAAGTCGCTCGCTGAGGATTTGGAATCCGGCGTGCTGGTGACCTGGGAAGGTGATGGGCATACCGCCTTCGGGACCGCGGGGCGGTGTATTGACGATCCGATTCGGCAGTTTTACCTCACCGGGGCGGTTCCGGATAATCTGAATTGCCCGGCGCGCTAGCGTGGTGATGATAGCCGGGGTAGGTGCGTAATATCGGCCTATCGTCCCAGGTCATCATGGAATTACTGCATATTTCACGATGTTACGGTGCCGTAGTGAAGTTGTACACATAAATAGGGAACGCAATTCTTTGCTCCCTTAGCAGCGGGGCGTTATGCTTGTATGTGCTGACGCGGCCGGGCTTGAATAGGCTTTCAAGCAGGGCTGATCGTCGAAAAACTTTATAGGCCTGAGCCGCCGGTTGTGGTGGTCGGTGTGCTCATCTGGGGATGTTGTAATCCCCATGTTGCTCCCCGAGGCGAGTTCATGTGACTCTCGCTCCGGGGAGCAACACTTTTCTTTCCGTTCCTTTACTTTTTACGACGACGCCGCTCCTGCCGCAGGGTGGCCCCACCCCGCTCTCAACGTTCGCTAGCTCACGGCGCCCGGGTTTGCGTGCCAGCGCACCGGCCGGGTAGTATGCATCTGTTGCCTTGTGAACTGGCCGCATGCGTGGCTAGCCGCAGGTAGCGTGCCACCTTAGCTCAGTCGGCAGAGCGATTCACTCGTAATGAATAGGTCGAGAGTTCGATTCTCTCAGGTGGCTCGGGCATGACCTCACCGGCAAGTACTGCGCCTTCACCGATGTAAGAGCCTTCAAAATCGAAAGGCTTAGCCGGCGGGTCCTCCAGACGAGTGGCCGGCAGGCCCTTCGCCAGTTTTTCGTTGAGCGGGTCAGGTTTCGCACCAGCCCGCACCCGCCGCCCGCCACGGTTTGTGCCGTCCTTTGCCGTATTTTCTGTATCCTTTAGCTTGCTAAAATAAATACAATAGTAAAATTACCGCGACAAAAAGGGGATCAGTCGGTGTCAAGCACCGGTCATCATTCCCTCGATAGGGCATGGTCGTTCAAAATACCCGTTCCATACAGACAATTCCGTTTGCGACAACTAATACGGGTATATGGGCCTGTTTTCGACAAAAGATTCGAGATGGTCAAATATGACCGTGCCGTCAACCGCGATAACGATACGCGCTGAGAGAGTATTGCCGTTAAAGGGGTCTTTTTCGTCTTTACCGAACTCGTCTCCGTACCATGTTACTTTGAGGTCATCAGCAGTCAGCTTTCGGGGAGCAGTTACTTTGTAGCGGTGAGGTTCGTCAGGTTTAACATCCACTTTGGAGTACGTCAAGACATGAACATCGTCCGCATCTTGCCATATAGAGACAGTGTCGTAAAAGGATTCAATGGAGCATATAAAATTTCCCGGAATAGGTTCTCCCGGCGAAAGTCGAAATGGACCTTCCTGGGTGGAGCATGAGGTAAGGAGACCGGTGAGGAACATAAAACCTGCGGCAATCAGCCTTCGTTTATATTGCTTCACCGCGGTCTCCTTACCCCTAGCACGTAACGCTCAACTCATTGATATGGTTTTACCCTACTGCCCCGACTAATCGTAACCCGCGAAGCACACCGGAAGTAGCGGCAAACATTTCGTCAAAAGGTGCGGCAAGACATACAACGAAGACACCAACGGCTCCCACCATATAAGCACCCGTTACCAAGAACTTTTTGAAGCCCGCTCCCGGTTCCCCCCGGCGCAAGCTTATAGGTAACCACTACATTCATGAACGCCTCAACGCCACTGCCTTGCGGAGCTAGGTTTCCCGATTCAACCATAAGCTCAACAGCGAACTCATTCGCGTTAGTTGGCACGACCCGGTAAGAAATTGTTCCTTCCTTGACTGATGCCGCGATCGATTTCAGGCACCGTTCATAATCTAAATTATTTCCGATATCTTCGATTTCAAAAGCGGCACTGCTACCAGAAATGGCGCTACTCGTTTCAGCTGTCAAGTTCCCCGCTTTATCAACCGAAACATTGATGGTACCGTCCCACTCAGAAGCGGTATTGACCGTTTCAGACACAGTGACTTCTACATCCACGTTATAAACGCCGCCTCGAATCTGAATCACCGGTACGGACACTCCGTATTCCCAGGTGAATCCAATAAATTTGGAGAATAATCCAAGTGGTTCAAGAACGTATTGCGCGAAAGCTTGTTTCGCAGCCTCAATGAGGGTATCTCGATTAAGCTTCTCAAGCTCTTCTGGTGAATACTCATCCTTCGGCTCGAATTCACGAGTTCCTTGATCTCGCCCAGAATATGCGTTCTTATCAAGAGGGAAAGATGGCGAGGAATCAAAAGTGAACTCATGGAACTGAAGATGAGGGTAGAAGCCGTCGCGCATGCGAGTAGTGACTAAGTGTTCTCCAAACCGTTGCTTTCCTCATTTTGCGGGGGTAGTATTTCGCACATGAGAAATTCAACGAGCGTTGGATTCGTGTTGAAGGCGCGAGACTTACATGTTCGTCGCGGTAAAACCTCAGTTTTACGCGGCCTGAATTTTGACTTGTCGCGGGGTTCCATCACTGGACTTTTAGGCCCCTCCGGGTGCGGCAAAACTACGCTGATGCGTTCAATCTTGGGCGTCCAACGGATCACCAGTGGATCGATAGATGTTCTCGGGCTGCCCGCGGGAGCGAAGGCTCTGCGGCACAAAGTGGCATACACGAGCCAATCGCTTTCGATATATCCAGACATTAGTGTTCGTGATAATGTTTCCTATTTCGCTAGGCTGGTTGGGGCCAGCCGTGATGATGTTGAGCGGGCCATCAGCCGTGTGCAGTTGAAAGACTACGCGGCACGGCCAATCACAAAGCTGTCGGGAGGCCAGGCGAACCGTGCTTCGCTGGCCTGCGCCCTGGTTGGCCATCCAGAAGTACTGGTGCTCGACGAACCTACCGTCGGCCTTGACCCGATAACCCGCCAGGAGTTGTGGCAAGTATTCCGAGGTTTCGCGGCCGAAGGGGTTACCTTGCTCATATCCAGTCACGTAATGGACGAAGCCTTGCATTGTGACGAAGTGTTGTTCATGCGGGAAGGCAAGTTCTTGGCGCATGAATCTGTTGCGTCCGTTCAGGCTCGCACCGGAACCAACAATCCAGAGGAGGCTTTTCTCGCTCTCATTAAGGAGTCCGAATGAGTGTCACCCGAACCATTCACCGACCTTCGCCGTTCGCAACCGTTGCCCGTATCATTTGCCAGTTGAAGGCCGATCCCCGTACCGTCGGCCTGATCCTGGTAGTGCCCGCTCTGCTGTTGACGCTGCTCTATTTCGTATTCGTCGATGTCCCCGTTGCTCCCGGCCAAACGCCTCTATTCAACACGATTGGCCCCATCATGCTTGCGGTGTTACCGATGCTGCTGATGTTTATCGTCACCTCAGTGGTAATGCTCCGTGAACGAGCATCCGGCACGCTAGAGCGCGTCCTCACCACCCCACTAAGCCGATGGAACCTGATTGCTTCGTACGGGGCCGTTTTTGGGTTCTTATCCGTTGCTCAGTCATTGATCCTCGCTGTTCTAGTTTTGGGTCCGATGGGCGTGGAACTCTCGGGGCCGTGGTGGGGGCTCATAGTAGTGGCGCTACTTGACGGCCTATTCGGTGTTGCCTCTGGCTTATTGGCGAGCGCCTTTGCTCGCACGGAGTTTCAAGCCGTGCAGTTCATGCCTGTTTTCGTTGCCCCTCAGATCTTTCTTTGCGGTCTTTTCGTGCCCGATGAGCATATGCCTGCCCTACTGGCTAAGGTTGCAGACGTGCTCCCGATGACGTGGGCTGTCGATGTAGTGCGGCAGACTCTGGAATCCAGCTCGCTATCTTCGGAGTCGTGGCTTCGTATTGGGCTTTTAGCTGGAGTCATCCTTCTTGCCTTGTTACTCGCCTCGGCAACCATGCGAAGGAGTACGAAATGACCAAAATTTCCAAGAGCGCACAGACGCGCAAACGCTTACTGGATGTAGCAGAGGAGCTTTTCTCACAGTTTTCATTCGACTCTGTTTCTGTACGGAAAATAGCTGGCAAAGCTGGCGTAGACGCATCGCTGATCAATCATTACTTCGGCTCTAAGGAAGGACTTTTCAATAAGGTTCTGGATCGTATCGTCCAGCCAAGAGAAGCCGCAACGCATATTAGCAGTCTGCCCAAGGAGCAGTGGGGATGTGAAATCGTGCGTTACGCAGACACGATGTGGTGCTCTCCGTCAGGAAAAGCCATTCTTGCTTTATTTCGACGGGCAATGGCAAGCAACCCAAACGTGCTACACAAGGCGACAGAAACGTTATTGATAGACCGCATCCTAAATCACCTCGATAGCCCCGACCGCGAACTGCGCATTTCGCTCATTCTCAGTCAGATGGCGGGAATCATAGTCGCGCGATACGTCGTCAAAATTGAACCCCTTGCCAGCTTGACTACCGACGAACTCGTATCTCTAGTCGGCCCCACGATTCAGCGCTATCTCACTGGTGCGCTGTAGGCTAAAGCATCCTGAGTGTTAGCGACGGCCGAAAAGTAGCCCACCAGTGGAGAATTGGATGGGTGATTTTCACCGGACTCGAATTGTCACTTACCGACGAAATAGCTCGTCATGAGATCCGGTCCGTTGAAAATAGGCAAACTTGCGGTCAGTTTTCCAGATAACTAACCTGTAGCCTGCATTCGCAACGTGGCACTCATTGCTACCATCCCATTCGCCAGAGAGTTTATGCATCCGGTGCCTGCGTTTCAGGATTTTAATAGATTCTGGTGTATTGTCCAGGACCAGGTCAACAACAGATTCCAGTTCTGAAAGGTTCCATTGGCGTTTGATGGCTTTCTTTTTAGGTCTCTGCTGAATGTCGAAGTGAATTTCGCCTGTAGGTGTCTGCTCATGTCAAGGCTGTGTCGATGAGGTCGCGGCCAGTCGCATAGCTTTCACCGCTGCCCGAGGCGATCATCTCCTGCGTCTCGCGGATAGCTCGAAGGCTCTCTTCATTTGGGCGCTTGTAATCGAAAGACAGAGGAATCGAGTTGGTATTCACCATTTCGGTGAAAAACGCCCGCACGACGGAGGACAGGTCGAGCCCGTAGGATTCCACGACACTTGCCGCACCATTTTTCAACTCGCTATCAAGACGGATAGTAAGACTACTCGATACCATTTCTCTCCCCTCAGTCTTGGATTGCACCTACAGGTTATTGTGTTTGTTAGTGCAAAAGCTAGTGTTTATATGTCCGTCTAGTTACCATGAAATTGTAAGCGGCGGTCGAAAAGTGGCCCAGTTACTTAGCGTGTATGAATGAACCACCCAATGATGAGAACTACGAGCGGAACCGTGAAAAGTAGAAAGAGCCCAAGAGAAATCGGCGGCAGTTCATATGCGTGTGGGAACAGGGCCCCGCACCTGGCCGGTGAATGCAGTAGCAGGCCAAGAGTGATAGAGGACAGCGCTGAAAATAAGGACAGTTCGTGCTTACGCGTAAGCGTTCCAACTAATGTGAGAGATACGAGCGTGAATAACAGGCAGGCTACTACCAAAGCAGTGATGACGCCGCTCCCGAGGAATAAACCGGCCAATGTCGTCAGGAAGCTCATTTCTAATATGGCTGCAAAAGAGGTAGTAGCTACACTTGCTTTGCCCACGCAATAAAACAATCCGATGGCAACAAACTGGGACGACGCTATAAGCGTGACGTACTTGATTAGAATCGCGATTCTTGGTGGAAATAATGGCCGGTGCTCGCGATTACGCTTGTCCAATTCTCGCCTCCGTAGCATCTCACGAGGGTTGCGTCCGTTAGTGTGGTGTATCTGTATCCCGCGGTGATCCTCGTGTCGGCATGCACAAAGGCGACCATCGCGGGTACTTTTCGAATCAACTCTTACCTATCCTCGAAAGGAGATACCCCGCAATGGCCGCTGACCCCCATCATATCGACCCGGCAACCTACCTGGGCGAACTACTCACCCAAGCATCCCCCGACCTGATGCGTCACATGCTCACCGATTTCATCAACCAGATCCTGTCCGTCCAAGCCGACAGTATCTGTGGAGCGAACTATGCAACACCCTCCCCGGACCGTGTCAACAGGCGCAATGGTTACCGACACCGCCAGTTAGACACCCGCGTTGGAAGCCTGGATATCGCTATCCCCAAACTACGTACCGCTTCCTTCTTCCCTGACTGGCTACTCGAACGCCGCAGCCGGGCAGAGCGCGCGTTGACCACCGTGATTGCCACCTGCTACCTCAAAGGAGTGTCTACCCGACGCATGAACGACCTGGTAGCCACGCTCGGCATCACTAACCTCTCCACATCACAAGTCTCGGACATGGCCAAAGACCTTGACGCGACCGTCAACGATTTCCGTACCAGGCCTTTAGACCAGGGCCCTTACTATTACCTGTCCTGTGACGCGCTGACCATGAAAGTACGTGAAGGTGGACGCGTGGTGAAAACCAGTGTGCTGCTGGCTACCGGCGTCAATAAGGACGGATATAGGGAATTACTGGGCATGCAGGTTGCTACAGCGGAATCTACCGCGTCGTGGACCGGGTTTTTCCGTGATCTTATCGCCCGTGGCCTTGAGGGTGTTTTCCTGGTGACCAGTGATGCTCACCTGGGTATCCAGGCAGCGGTCAGTGATTGTTTACCGCAGGCAAGCTGGCAACGCTGCCGGACCCACTTCGCGAAGAATCTTTCATCCATGGTCTCTAAGACCCAGTGGCCTACATTATCGGCAATGTTCCACACGATTTTCAGGCAACCAGATGCTGCTAGCGTGTGGGGGCAAGCCCGGGACGTGGTCGAGTTTTGTTCGAGGAAGTTTCCTCATGTTGGGGACTATCTGGAAGAATCCCTTGACGAGATTCTCGCGTTTACCGCTGCTCCTGAAACAATATGGACCAAGATCTGGTCGAATAACCCGACCGAGCGGCTTAACCGTGAGATTCGTAGGCGTACTGATGTTGTGGGTATTTTCCCTAACCGGGAGTCGGTGGTCAGGCTGGTCGGAGCGGTTTTAGCTGAGCAGCATGATGAATGGATTCAACAAAAGCGGTACATGTCGTTGGCGAGTCTGGCGCAAACCAGGGATGTTATCGCTCGTGGTGTTATCGACGAGAAGACTATTAGTGGGAAGGAAATTATTGCTTGACCTGTGTCTGATATCCAGTCCTTATTAGTATCGAAACCAGACAATGACAATCATGATTCGAGAACACAGATACACCACTAACCAGGACTTGACCTCTCACGAGTCTTACTGCTGTGCCATGCTACTGGAAGAATAAGTCCCCATTAGGGCTTAAGCGCCGCCAATGGCGCGACTAGCACGCCGTCGTCGCGCCGATAAGCAACTTGAGTTCCGGTGACCACGAGCAAGAATGATGGTTCGCCCTCGTGAGAGGTATTGATTCGTTGTGCGAGTTTTTTTGAGGTGGTCGGCGGCTTGGTCGATTGAGCGTTCCCCAAGTTTCACCTCAACTAAGGCCCAACGCCCGTCATCTAAGACCAGGACGGCGTCGGCTTCGAGTCCTGTTTTATCGCGATAGTGGTAAACCTGGCCGCCCAAGGAATCGACATAAATCCGCAGATCATGCACGCACAGTGATTCGAAAAGAAGTCCAAAGGTTTCCCAGTCGGTCAAAAGTCGCTTCGGGGTGGCATTGAGCATAACGGCAGCCAGTGATGGATCGCAGAAATGACGTGTGGGGCTGGTGCGAACTGCCGTCTTTGAGCGCAGCCGCGGATTCCATGCGGGTAAATCTTCGAATACAAAAGATCTATTCAAAGCGTCCACATAATCAGAAACGGTGTTGCGTGCGGGTGGTTCTCCCTGCATGTCCTGCGCGATGGTAGCCAGCGTTGCTTGAGAAGAAGTATTGCGAGCGTAGGATCGTAAAATTGCCTGTGTCCAAGCGCGGTTCCTGTTAATCCCGTCGATTTGCGCAATATCGGTATCCAAAAGAAGCTGGATATACTCTTTCGCCATATCGAGGGCAGTACCCTCATCTTTTTCGGTTACGGCTTCAGGCCAACCGCCCCGGCAAATGACAAAAGCAATTCTCTCGATATCGAAATCTACCAAAGTGCCGATATCGTGCTGGCCATCAAAAAGCTCAGTGAGAGAAACCGCTGCATTGGATTCCCGCGTTTCCCATAGGGACATAGTCCGCGCCCCCGTTTCTGTTGTGCAAGTTGGACCGTTTCTGTTGTGCAAGTTGGACCGTTTCTGTTGTGCAAGTTGGACCATTTTTGTTGTGCAAGTTGGACCGCGGGGCGAGAAAGGGAGGGAAGGCGGGAGCGTGCGGATTCCCGTGGCTCACTTCCGGAGCCAGCTATCCGACCCGCTAGCCACCCGCCAGCGCGTCTATAATTTTGCATCAGTAACGTTATCGAGAATTTGAACGGTATTCGGAACCGGGGAACCCACGGGAAGGCGCTGGTGATATGGCACGGGGCAAAGCGATTGAGCTGTTCTTGGTGGATGGCACGCCCGGCGGGATTATGACGGCAAGCATCGCGGACTGGACGGGCGTCGTCGTTTCTGCGCGCCGCGACCAGTTATCCGAGCTGCTGCGGCGCGAGGACGCCCACGGTAACGGTGTCTACCTCCTCCTCGGCGCGGATCCGGACGCCATTGATAACACCTGGTGTTACATCGGCAAAACCGAGAATTTTGGCGAGCGGCTACGCACCCACGACCAGCGCAAACCGCAGTGGAACCGAGTTGTCATCATCGGCAGCATGCAAAAATCCTTCAACGAAGGGCATTGGGGTTACCTGGAATCGCGCCTCGTCGATATTGCTCAGGCCGCCGAACGCTGCTCTATGCCCGATAACAAGCAGGTCCCGCGACTGCGCAAACTCTCAGAAGGTCAGCAGTCGTCGGCGGAATCTTTCCTCGATAATGTCAAGGTTATTCTCCCGATTCTCGGCGTGAATGTGCTGCGCTCACGCTCAACAATCGCCGCGGCTCCCGCTCCGGAAACGCCCGCGTCCACCTCCGCGCTTTTCCATCTGCGCCAAACCAATAAAGGTGTCGATGCGACGATGCAGCTGGTTGACGGTGAGTATTTCGTTCTCAAAGGTTCGCGCGTCGTCGCCGAATGGCACCTGCGTGGCGCCTCCGAATCGACCTTGCGTTCCTACACGTCCTACGCCGCGCTGCATAAAAAGCTCGTCGATGATGGCTCCATAAAAATTTCCGAAGGTGCCGCGGTTCTCACGCGCGATATCGCTTTCGGTTCGCCCTCCACCGCGGCCGCGGTGATCCTGGGCCGCTCCTCGAATGGCCGGCGCGAATGGCTCGCTGATGACGGCCGCACTTTCGGTGAATGGGAAGCGGATAACGCGTAGAAAGGCGCGGGGCGTGTTGTGATAGTACGACGACGCCGCACCTCCCACCCGGCGGGTCTGCCCGACTATCACCCCAACTCTCCGGTTCGGCAACCCTCCGGTTGTGCAACCCACCTTGCGCGTTTCTACAAGTTTTCTGCCGGGTCGTACACCGATAGGAACTTCACGATTCGCTCATTCTTCGAGGTAAAGAAATCTTCCGGGGCGCCTTCGTACTGGATGTGGCCCGCGTCCAAGAAAACCACCTGGTCTGCCACGCGCCTCGTGAAATTCATATCATGGCTCACCACGATGAGGCCCTGCCCCTGGCTGGCCAGTTCGGAAAGAACGTTGGAAACCTCAGCGGCGAGCTCCGGATCCAGCGCGGAGGTTGGCTCGTCGCACAAAAGATATTTCGGACGCATGGCTAGCGCCCTGGCGATTGCTGCCCGCTGGGCCTGGCCGCCAGAAAGCTCCGCGGGATAAGCGTGCGTTTTCGCGCTGAGTCCAACTCGCTCGAGCAATGAGTCGCTGTCGATGCGCGCGGCTTTCTGGTCTTTTCCGTGCAGCCGTGGGGCAAGTTCAACGTTGTCGCGCACGGTCAGGTGCGGGAATAGATGAAAGCCCTGGAATACCATGGCTGAGTGCGAACGGATTTCTTCTTTGTCCGCCTTCGTTACTTGTGCTGGGAAGGTCAGGGAAAAATCCTCAACTTTGATGTGCCCGGAATCGGGAACTTCGAGCAGGTTGAGCGTGCGCAGCAGCGTGGATTTACCGGAACCGGAGGGGCCCACGATCACAGTTGTTTTGCCGGGTGAAAAGGCCGCGGTTACGCCCGCTAAGGCGTGGGTATCCCTGCCGAAGGTTTTAGTTAGGTCTTTTATCTCAATCATTTTTCACCACGTACTTAGAGGTTTTCTTTTCCAGATATGCCTGCAGCCACGCCAGCAGTGTGCAGATGGCCAGGTAAATAGCTGCGACTTCAACGTAAAGTATCAAGGGCTCATAGACGCGCGCTGTTATCTGCTGGCCGATCTGGAACACATCAGAAATGGTGATGACGGAGGCCAGGGACGTTGACTTCACCAGGTTCACGAATTCGTTACTGATGGAAGGCAGCGCGATCCGCCAGATCTGCGGGCCAATGACGTGGCGAAGCGTCTGCCAATGCGTAAGGCGCAACGTAGCGGCGGCCTCCCATTGGCCCGAGGGGATAGAGAGTTGCGCTCCGCGGATTCCCTCGGAGATATACGCGCCGGTGTTCAGCGAAAAGGTGATGATAGCGGCTAGCCAGGCCGAAAGCGTGATGCCGACCTTGGGCAGCCCGAAAAAGACGATGAAGAGCTGCACGAGAAGCGGGGTGCCGCGGAAAATCCACACATACAACCACGCTGTGGCCCGAGCTATCCGACTCTTAGATAGCCTCAGCTGGGCAGTAATAATGCCCAAAACGAGCGCTATTGCGAAAGAAATCAGGGAAAGCGGAATCGTAACTTTTAACGTGGCCGCTAAGAGTTGCGGAAAAGACTCGAGCCATAGCGTGATCGTATTCATGACTTACCTTTTAGTTAGGCGAAATATCTTCGCCGATGTACTTCTCAAAGATCTTTGCGTAGGAGCCGTTGCTCAGGCCCTTGGCAATAGATTCGTTGAGTTTCTCCTTGAGTGGTTCAGAACCCTTGGCCAGCATGACCGAAATCTGCACCGGTTCGGCGCCGGGCACCTTGATGCCGTCCAGATCGGTCGCGGAGGTTTTCTTCAGGAAGTCAGAAACCGTCACGACGTCGTTAACCGTGCAGTCTGCCTGGCCGTTAATGACTAGCTGTGTTGATTCAGAGAAACCTTGGCTGGGCACGATATCTGCGCCAGCGGCGGCGGCAGTCTGGCCGTAGTCAGAAGACGGAGTCTGGGCGCACTTCTTGCCTTTAAGATCTTCCAGCTTGGTAATGCCGGAGCCCTTTTTAACCAGGATCTCTGAACGAGAAATAGCGTAAGGAGCGGTGAAATCATATTTCTTCCGGCGCTCCTCCGTCGGGTTGATGTTATTGATGACGATGTCATATTTGCCCGTGTCGAGGCCGGCAATGAGGGAATCCCATTTAGTCTCAACGAATTCGGGTTCAACGCCGAGGTCTTGGGCGATGAGCTGGGCGATCTCCACTTCAAAGCCCACCAGCTTGCCCGATTTGTCATGGTAGCCGTAGGGCACGAACGTGCCCTCGATGCCTACTTTGATTTTTCCGGTTTCTTCGATCTGGGCCAGCGAGTCTTTCTTGGCTCCGCAACCGCTCAAGACGGTCACAGCGGCAAGGCCGGCAGCCAGCACCTTAAATATTTTCTTCATTGCGGTTCCCTTAATTGATGGTTTGGGTACTTGATGGTTCGGATATTTGATGGTTCGGTTACTTGACGGTTCCCTTAGTTGATATGTGATAGGGCATTTTCTAGGTCGGCTTTGAGATCGTTGACGTCCTCGATGCCAACAGAGAGGCGCAGCAGGCGGTCAGAGATTCCCGCCTTTTCGCGTTCTTCCGGGCTCAGATTTTCGTGGATCATGGTTGCCGGGTGGCAGATCAGGGTTTCCACGGAGCCCAAAGAAACCGCGAAGCGCATAAGCTTCAGATTCTTCGCGAAGGTATGGAAGTCGATGCCGTCAGCAAGTTCAAAGGCGAAAAGTGCGCCGTCGCCCTTCGACTGGCGGGTGTGAATCTCCTTTTCTTTGGGTGAATACCAGCCGGGTGCTAATACCCGCGACACGGACGGGTGATTCTCGAGGTAGTTCCGGAGGATTGTGGCATTTTCTTGCTGGCGTTCGAGCCTGATAACAAGCGTCTTTAGCCCGCGCAGAATCGAATAAGAATCGAAAGGCGAGAGGGGATTACCGAGTGCCTTGGAGGCTATCTTCAGGCTGGAATACCATTCGTCGTCATTGGTCAGTATAAAACCGGCTAAGACATCGGAATGTCCGCCAAAATATTTCGTGCCCGAGTAAACGACGGCATCTGCGCCCAGTTCCAAAGGCCGTTGCAGGTATGCGGTTGAGAAGGTGTTATCAACCACGACCTTGGCATTTACTTTTTTAGCCAAAGATACGACATGAGAAATATCGGTAACCCGGAGGGTGGGGTTGGTGGGCGATTCCAGGAATATCATCGCGGTATCTGCGGGAACCTCCGTCAACTCATTAAAGTCGTCTACGAACTCGGCGGTTATCCCGCGGCGGGTGAAAAATTCGTCGACCAGTAGGAAAGTGCCTCCGTAAACTGACGAGGTAAGTAATACGCGGTCGCCTGTTGTCAGAGAGGAAAAGACCGTCGCGGTGGCGGCCATCCCGGTGGCAAAAGCCAGTGCGTGCTTAGCGTTTTCCACGTACGCAACCGCGGATTCAACAGAGCCGCGGGTCGGGTTGGAGCTGCGCTGATACCCGTACGGCCCCGCGGAGCCGTCGGTGGGTTGCTCGAATGTGGATGCCAGATAAATAGGAGGTATGACAGCGCGGTATTGATCATCGGGGCGCGAGGCGGAGTAGTCGTTAACAACTCGGGTGGCAAAAGAATAGGGTTGAGGCATAGTTAATCCATTTTGGGTACGCGAAATTACGGATATTGCTATCCGAAAAATAAGGGGGAATTGTGCCCGCTGCGGGCGATGAGAATGTGCTAGCTGAAATTAGCAGGACATGCACATAGGCATACACATGCACATGTAGGTACCCATAGCCATGGAGGCGGATACGAATGCGACGGTGTTATTAGCCATGGTTGAAAGGATAACGGCAAACTGCGTGAGACGCAAACCGGGTCAGGAAAGTCCATTTGCGGCTTTCTGCCGCGTTGAGCTGCGGTAATACGACGACGCCGCGCCTGCCGCCCCGCGCGGGCACCTGGCTATCACCGCAATTCCCACGCTTCCCGCATCTCTTGCACCTCCCGCATCCATAGCTATACACTCAGTGACTAGCTGAACTAGTTACTGAGTGAATAGTTGGTGGTGGGATGGAAGTTCAGTACGCATTCCTCGGTTTGCTTACCCGCGAACCGAGCTACGGCTACGAGTTAAAAAAGCTCTATGACCGCTATTTCGCGGGGGATAAGCCGATTTTGGCCGGCCAGGTATATGCCACCCTCGCGCGGCTGGCCCGCGATGCCAAAGTGACGCAGGTGGATGACCATGAAAGCTCCGGCGGCCCGAGCCGCACCCGCTACGCACTCACCACTACCGGGGAGCGCTCCTTACGCGAATGGCTGGCCACCCCGGAGGTTCCGGCGCTCGCGCTCCAAGAGGATCTCTATTTCAAAACGATTCTCGCGCTCCTCGTGACCGGGGATGCCTCCCGCTATCTCAAGGCGCAGCGAGCCACCCACCAGCAGCGTATGCGCGAGCTCACCACCCGCAAGCAGGGCGCCCCGCTGGCTGAAAAACTTCTTCTCGATAGCGCCATTTTCCATATCGAGGCGGATCTGCGCTGGATCCAACTGACTTCCGCACGTCTCGACCAGCTCAAGGAGGAGCTATGAGCGATAGTATTCTTTCCGCCCGGGATCTCAGGAAAAGCTACGGGAAAACGGCCGCGCTGCGCGGCGTGAGCCTGGAGATCCAGCGCGGGGAAATCCTGGCTATTATGGGGCCCTCCGGTTCGGGTAAATCAACTCTGCTTCACGCGCTGGCCGGTATCGAACTTCCCGATAGCGGTACGGTCTCCTACTTCGGCCCGTTCCCGGCGGGTGCCGCAAGCCAGCCGCGTGAACTCACCGCGCTGTCCGATGATGAACGCACTCGCTTGCGCCGCGAGGATTTCGGTTTTGTTTTCCAATTCAGCCAGCTCGTCCCGGAGCTCACCGCCCTGGATAATATCGCGGTGCCGCTTCTGCTGGGCGGCACCGCTAAGCGCACCGCCTACGCCACGGCGTATCACTGGCTCGAGCGCGTCGGTTTAGCGGACCACGCGAAGGCACTGCCTGGCGAAATGTCCGGTGGGGAAGCCCAGCGCATCGCCATCGCCCGGGCGCTGTGCCCCCAGCCCAGCATCCTTTTTGCCGACGAACCCACCGGCTCCCTCGATTCCCTCAACTCCGAATACGTGATGAGCGGCCTGGTGCACCTGGCCCGCGAACACACCATGACCGTCGTCCTCGTCACCCACGAACCAACCATCGCCGCCTACGCGGACCGCGAGGTCATCGTCCGCGACGGAATCCTGGAGGCCTAACCATGCACGTGGCCTGGATCGTGGTACGTCAATCCCTCGCCCAAACCAAGGGACGCCTCGCTCTTATTACCGGCGCGGTTGCTTTCGGAACCGTCCTCTTGCTCGCTTTCGCCGCTTTCACCCACGCGACTTTCGACCGCACCGCCGAATCCTGGCAGGAGGCACTGCATAATGCACCGTATGTTGAGGATGTGCCCGCAGCTGCGGCGTCGTCGCATATAAAAATGTATCGCCCCGGTATCGATGACCTCGCGGTGATCGGTGGGGCGCAGGTGGAGGTTCTGTATGTGGACGCGGCCGGGGTGAGCGATCCGGCGCAGCTGCACGGTATCACCTGGCCGGGGCGCGGCGAATATCTGCTGTCGCGCGGAACCCGCACCCTGCTGGAAACCAGCGCGAATCCCGCGGTGGCCGGCCGCTTCGGAACCACTGATCGGGGCATGCTGCCGCAAGAATTCACCAACGGTCCGGACGACCTCCTCGCCGTGGTGGGTGCAGATCTGAGCGAGGTGGGTGTTGCGCACAGCGTGGCCTCGTTCGAGCCGGCCGGGTCGAGTGGCAGCGACCCGAATTTCATCCTGCTCCTCATCGGCCTGGTCGTGCTGCTTTTCCCGGTGCTTTTCCTTATTTCTATTTCGGCGGCGCTCGGCAGTGCCCAGCGCGAACAGCGTTACGCCACGTTGCGCCTGGTGGGGGCCACCACGGCACAGGTGCGCGGGATTCTCATCCTCGAGGCGCTGGTGGGAGCGGCGGTCGGGTATGTGCTGGGCGCGGCGCTTTTCGTGGTGGCGCGGCCGCTGCTCGCGGAGATTCCGCTGGCGCGCGGGCGCTATTGGGCGGAGTCCCTCGCGGTCACGCCGCTGGCGTACGCCTTCGTCGCGCTCGCGATTATTGCGATGGTGGTGGGGGCGAATCTGTGGGGGCTGCGGCGCATTGATGCCACGCCCCTGGGGGTGGTACGACGCCGCCGCGCACCCACCCGCCCCTCTCCGCTCAGTTTCGCCGGTATCGCGCTGGCCTGCGCGATCTTCGGCTATCTGTATGTCACCAGCGAAGCGGATAATGCCACGAACTCCGAACAAACTCTTTTCCTGGCGGCTGTGGTCATCATGATGTTTGGCCTGGTGGTGGCAGCGCGCTGGTTGATCTACGCGCTGGCTGGCCTGAGCGCGCGGTGGGCGCGGCGGGCTCCTATGATTATCGGCCAAAAATACGTGCGGGCGCATTCTGGGCGGATCGCCCGCTCGGTTTCCGGGGTGATCCTCGCGCTTTTCGCCGGTACCTTCTTTATTACGACGGTTTCCGAGGTGGATTTCCTGGGTGCGCAGGTTCCTACGGTGGCGGAGAAAATGCCGGCCACTACCGCGGTGCTGGCGAACCTCAGCCCGGAGCAGGCCGAAGCCGCGTCCTGGGCGATTCCCGCGAATGTCCCGGGCGCCCGAGCCCTTACGGTGCCCTATCTCGCACGGTCCTGGGTGGTGCTTCCCTGCGATGGCACCGAGCGGTACGTGGGACTCACGTGCCAGGGCAGTGGGGTAGTAGGCGTGAATTTTTGGGACTTGGCCGATGCGCCGGGCACCGTCGTCGAAGCCCGTGATGCCACACAATTGGCCGGAACCGTGCAAGAAGAGTACAGCGCGCATATTTCCGGGCAGGCCCACGCGGTGCTGCTGTCCCTGCGCGAGCCGGGCGATATTGAAGCGGTGCGCACGATCCTCATGAATGCGCAGCTGGGCGAGCCGGGCGATATCTATGTGTTCGCCGGTGGGAGGGGTATCGCGGTGGCGGTGGACAAGACCGTGGAAACGATGACCTACCTCGTCTACGCCGGAATTGCGCTGACGTTTGCGGTGGCGATTGTATCGCTGCTGGTTTCTACGTACGCGGGGTTATTAGAACGACGCCGCTCTTTGCTGACCCTGCGCCTGAGCGGCATGCAGGTGCGCCAGCTGGCCGCCATGCTCGTGGTGGAGTCGGTGCTCCCGCTGGCTGTCATCGCCACGCTGACGACGGCCGCCGGTTTCGGCTCAGGCTGGCTGCTCATGGAGATGCGCTCGACCACCTTGGATGCCTCGTTCTCGCCTGTATTGCTGCTGGCCTTGCTGGCTGCGCTGGGCTTCTCCCTCCTCGCGGTCCTGGCACTCGTACCCGCGCTGCGCCGGGTCAGCGAGCCGGCCAATAACGCGCGGGAGTAGCGGGCTCGGCGCTGTAGGTATTTCCTGGCTGAGCCCTGCAAAGAGATCGTCACGCTAAGACGGCTTCTCGAATCAGCTCAGAGCGTGTCACGTTCCGCTCGTGTGCGCGGGCGTCACTAGCTTTAATTTCCTCGGGCGGGAGCTGTACTGCGCACGTATTACATACGTAGTACAGGTGTGAAAACACATACCGCCCTCTCTGGGAATGGTGTGGCTCTTGAGAAAAGCGAAACTTCACCCTGCTCGCCTCAACGTCTCCTGCCAGCGGTGCGGGGGAGCCCCCGAAACTCCACGCCGCCTTCCTGAGTGCCCTTTGCCAGGCTGGCGCCGTCGTGAAAAAAATAACTTTGCGCACGGCGAAGAAGGGGACATGAGTCCCGCGAAGTTGTCTGACTTTTACTTTTCGGGCTGGGTCGCGCGCGCGAACCGCGATTTTCTGAGGAATTTTCAGGGCTTTTCAGCGTGTTTTCCGTGCGTAAAACCGCAGGTAACGGGCAGAAAGTCCCGGCTCTGCTCCCGCTTGTCTCGCGGCACGCCCGGTGCGAGCTGCGCTACAACGCAGGCATCTTTCATTCGCTAAAGTAAAGGCGCGAGCGACGATGGAGCCGGCAACCGGCATCACGGCTCGTACGGAAACGCGCATGGTTCGTCAAGAGCCGGCGTCGCTCCCGCACCGCGGGTCTCCCGCAGCGCGGGGCGCGCTATATGCCGAAGGTGACACAGGCGCGGATCCATTGGGAGAAAGCGAACTATGGCTACCACTCAGCAAACTGGTGACCGCACCAACGTTGGTGACATGATCGATCGCTTGGCATCGCAGGCAATATCCGCCCTCGAAGAATTCGATGCCTTCGATCAAGAAAAGATTAATGCGATTGTGCACGCGATGGCCCTTGCCGGGGTTGATCAGCACATGGTGCTCGCCAAGGCCGCCATTGAGGAAACAGGCCGCGGCCTCTACGAAGATAAGTGCGTCAAGAATCTTTTCGCCACGGAATATATTTGGAATTCCATCAAGTATGACCGCACTGTGGGCATTATCCGGCAGGATAAGCAGAAGGGCATTATCGAGATCGCTGAGCCCGTGGGCGTGATTGCCGGGGTGACGCCGGTGACCAACCCGACATCCACCACGATGTTTAAGTGCATTATCTCCATCATGACCCGCAACCCGATTATTTTTGCGTTCCACCCCAGCGCGCAAAAGTCCTCGGCGCTCGCCGCGCAGGTCATGCTGGACGCCGCGATTGCCGCCGGCGCCCCCGAACACTGCATCCAGTGGATCGAAACTCCCTCCCTGGAAGCCACGAAGACCCTGCTCAACCACGATTCCATCTCCCTGGCCCTGGCCACCGGGGGTGCGGGCATGGTGGCCTCCGCCTACTCCACCGGCAAGCCGGCCCTGGGCGTGGGCCCGGGTAACGCCCCGGTGTACGTGCACAAGACCGCCAAGGTCAAGCGCACCGTCAACGACCTCATCCTCTCGAAGACTTTTGATAACGGCATGATCTGCGCCTCCGAGCAGTCCCTCGTGATCGATGCCTCGATCCGCAAGGAGCTCCTGGCCGAATTTGAGCGCATGGGTTGCCATATTGTCACGCCGGAAGAGAAGAAAGCCCTGGCCAAGTTCATGGTCAAGGAAGATGGCACGATCAGTGCCGACGTCGTCGGTATGAACGCGGACCGCATCGCGGAAGGTGCCGGCATTGACGTTCCCACCGGAACGAAGATCCTCCTCGTTGAGCTCGAGGGTCTCGGTCCCGAGGAACCCTTCTCGCGCGAAAAGCTGTGCCCGGTGCTCGGCTACACCACCGTGGAAAGCGATGCCGAAGGCTTCGACGTGGCCGAAAAGCTGCTGCGCTTCGGCGGTCTGGGCCACACCGCGGTCATCCACACGGAAGATAAGGACGTGGCGCGCGAATACGGCCTGCGCATGAAGGCCTGCCGCATTATCGTTAACGCTCCTTCCGCTCTGGGTGGCATCGGTGACGTCTACAACGGCCTCATCCCGTCCATGACGCTCGGCTGTGGCTCTTACGGGCGGAATTCCGTTTCGCATAACGTCAGCGCTACCGATCTCATTAATGTCAAGCGAATCGCGGAAAGGCGTAACAATATGCAGTGGTTCAAGGTTCCGCCGAAGACGTACTTCGAGCGGTACTCCACGCAGTACCTGCAGAAGATGCCCGCGATTTCGCGTGTCTTTATCGTCACCGACCCGGGCATGGTTATGAACGGCTACGTGGATGTTATTATCGATCACCTCAAGGCCCGCCGGGACGACGTCGCCTGGAACATTTTCCAGGACGTGGAACCCAACCCCTCCTCGACCACGGTGTTCCGCGGGGCGAAACTCATGGAAGAATTCCAGCCCGATTGCATTATCGCCCTGGGCGGCGGTTCTCCCATGGACGCCGCGAAGGCCATGTGGCTCTTCTACGAACACCCCGAATCCTCGTACTTCGGCATGAAGCAGAAGTTCATGGATATCCGCAAGCGCACCTACCGCTTCCCGAAGCTGGGGCGCAAGGCGCAGTTCGTGGCCATCCCGACCACGTCCGGTACCGGTTCGGAATGTACGCCGTTCGCGGTTATTACCGACGCCGAAACCCACGTCAAGTACCCCTTCGCCGATTACGCGATTACCCCGAACGTGGCGATTGTGGACGCGCAGTACGTGGACTCGGTGCCCGCCCGCACCGCGGCCGATTCGGGTATGGACGCGCTTACGCACGCCATCGAATCCTATGTCTCCACGATGGCCAGCGATTACACCCGCGGCCTGTCCATCCGCGCCGCCCAGCTCATCTTCGCTAACCTGCGCAAGTCCGTGCTGGAAGGCGATATGGAAGCCAAGGAAAAAGTGCACAACGCTTCGGCTATGGCCGGTATGGCCTTCGCCAATGCGTTCCTGGGCATTGTCCACTCGCTGTCGCACAAGGTTGGCGGTGAATTCGATATTGCGCACGGTCGCACCAACGCGATCTTCCTGCCGCATGTTATTCGCTACAACGCCACCAAGCCGTACAAGCACTCCATCTTCCCGGCCTACGAGCACTACCGCGCCGACGAAGACCTCGCGGAATTCGCGAGCTACATGGGCTTCCCGGCTTCGACCACCGAAGAGGGCGTGCAGTCCCTCATCGACGAGGTCACCAAGCTCGCCGAGGATCTCGGTATTGAGATGAGCCTCAAGGCGAACGGGGTGACCTGGGAAGCTCTCGAGCCCAAGCTTGACTGGCTGGCCGACCGCGCCCTCGAGGACCAGTGCACTCCGGCCAACCCGAAGGCCCCGCTCGTTTCCGAGCTGCGCACCCTCATCATCGATGCCTTCGAAGGCGAAGTCGGCTACACTGCCTCGCGCGGTGTGGACGTGCTCGCTGACCTCGGCACCGGTGAGGCGGCCCGTCGCAAGGCCGCGAAGGTGCGCAAGGGTGAGTCCAGCCGGCCCTCTGCCTCGCAATCGGCCACGAACGCCCAGGTAGAGATCTACGATCACAAGGCCAAGGCCAGCCTCGAGCACGCCGAAGCCGATCAGGATGATCCCGCCGTTGAAGAACTCGTTGATACCCAGCTTGAGAGCGGCTCTTCCGCGAAGGCGTCCGCGAAGGGCGCCAAGGCTGAGAAGAAGAACGACGGCGCAGCTGAGGGCGCGGCGAACTAATCCGACAAAGCCAGCCTGGCAGGTGGCGGGCGTCGGGGACACGCAGTCCGGCGCCCGCCGCGCTGGGCCTCAAGGCTCGCCTCCGGCGGGTTTCCATCGGTAGAGTGGGTAAGGTGAAGAAGAAACTACTGACTGTGGCGGGAGCGCTGCTGTGCTCGCTAGCCCTGGCCTCATGTTCCTCATCCCCTTCGGATAACCCCAGTTCCGATCCGAGCTCCTCGGGTCCCGGATCCTGCTCGGTGGAATCGAACGCGCCGGGCTGCTAATCGGCTATCAAGCCGCTGGTGGCCCGGTCCGCGCGCGGCCGGCAGCGATGCCGGGCGCGGGCGCCGTCGTTCCCCTTTAAGTTCCTGGCAAAGAGCGTGGTAAGCCGCGCCGTGACATGAAAGAATAACGATATGACCTACACACTGGTATTGCTCCGCCACGGCGAGAGCGATTGGAACGCAAAGAACCTGTTCACCGGTTGGGTTGATGTGCCGCTCTCGGAGAAGGGGCGTGCGGAAGCCGCTCACGGCGGCAAGCTCCTCAAGGAGAACAACATCCTCCCCGACCTCCTCTTCACCTCGCTGCTCCGGCGCGCGATCACCACGGCGAATATCGCCCTGGATGAATGTGATCGCCACTGGATCCCGGTGCAGCGGTCCTGGCACCTGAACGAACGCCACTACGGCGCGCTGCAGGGCAAGAACAAGAAGGAAATCCGCGACGAATACGGCGAAGAGCAGTTCATGCAGTGGCGCCGCTCCTATGATGTTCCGCCGCCGGCCATTGAGCTCGGTTCGGAATGGTCGCAGGATCAGGATCCTCGCTACGCCGGTGAGCCGATCCCGCGCTCGGAATGCCTCAAGGATGTGCTCGCGCGCGCGCTGCCCTACTGGGAATCCGATATCGTTCCCGCCATCAAGACCGGCAAAACGGTCATGATCGCGGCGCACGGTAACTCGCTGCGCGGCATCGTCAAGTACCTTGATGACATCTCCGATGATGACATCGTGGGCGTGAACATCCCCACCGGCATTCCGCTGGTGTACGAGCTTGATGAGGAAACCCTCAAGCCCGTCAAGAAGGGTGGTACCTACCTCGATCCCGAAGCGCAGAAGAAGATCGCGGAAGTCGCCAACCAGGGCAAGTAATTCGCATTCTCTAGCGCTAAGTTAGAGGGCTAAGAGTCAAGCAGGGCTCCGGTTATACCGGGGCCCTGCTGCTTGTTAACCACGGGCGCGCTGTGTGGCGGGGGTTGCGGGCCCGCTGTGGGGAAGCCCGCGGGCGCCCTAGCCATACTGCTCAGGGCCATGGAAGCTCCGGGTGCCCGCCAACACGGCCCGGCTATGAACTCAGTCACGGCTTCGCGGCCGGGACTTGTCCAAGCTCGCCCCACCCCCTACCATTGAGCTGGTAATGATAACGGTTATCGTTACGGCTTATGGGCGGCTCGGCCGCTGCCTGTGAAGCGCCCGGTCACATGCCGAGCGCAGCGCCGCCAGCCGGCGGCCTGGATTCACGTATCCGGAGGTGTGTGTCCGAGCATGATGAAGCTGCTACCCGCCGTCGCGTCCATCCTCGCGATGGTCTGCCCCGCCGGTATCCCTTCCGGTGGGAGCCAGGAAGCGCTGGCGGGTAGTGTTTCGGCCGCGGGAGTGAGGACCCGCGCCGAAACTGGCGATCGGAACTCCGATGCGCCACGGGTAGTCGCCTCCACTCCGATACTCGCGGACCTCGCCCAGAACGTTCTGGGCGAGCGGGGTGAGGTGACCTCCCTTGTGCCGCCCGGGGCGGACCCGCATTCTTTTGAACCGTCACTGCGGTCATTGCGGGAACTGGCCCGGGCGGACATCGTCTTCTCCAACCAATTGCTGCTGGAAGACCAAGCGCTGCTCGCCACCATGGATGCTACCAGGCGCCCCGGCGTGAAGAACGTCGGTTTGGGTGAGGCGGCCGTCGCATACGGCGCGCGCCATATTGCACTTGTGGAGGATGCGGCGCTCAGCACTGTGTGGCTCGGTTTCCGGGCCGGTGCACCGGTTGCGCCCCAGTCGCAGGAGGGGAACGACGCCGCACCGTCCGCTTCCACCACCTCCGCTCCCATTGTTTCGCTGCGCGCGCTCTCGGTTACCGGCCCGGGCACCCTCGCCGCTTTCACCACCGGAACGTTCGGGCAGCCCAAGGTCTATATCGATTCCTCGCGTGACGAACTCGGGCACGTGGATCTTCCGGCCCAGGCCCATACCCATATGTCCTGGGCTTTTTCCGCCCCCGGTATTTACGAATTGCGCATGCGCGCCGAAGTGCAGGAAAACGGGCAGAGCCGCAGCCTCGGGGAAGGAACAGTGGTCTTTGCGGTCGGGGTGGACCCGGCCACAACCGGGCGTAGCCGCGTGATCGACGCCGGCCACGTGGATATCACCATGGCCGATAGCGGCGCCATTACCCTGCGCGGGGAAATCGAATCGGCCCGCACCACCGAGGTATCCCCGGATAGCGCGGTCATCGCGGTCCCGCACACCGTAGCCACCCATATTCCCGGTGAGCCCGCCTGGCGTTTCCTGGGGCGAGCCGGGGATACCAGCTGGGTATTGGCTCAGGCGGTTCTGGGGGAACACGTGCACGGCGATGTTGATCCGCACCTTTGGCTGGATGCCTCCAATGCCGTCGCTTACGTGGAAACCATCGCCGCCGAGCTCAGCGCCCTGGATCCCGCCGGCGCCCCGACGTACGCGGCGAATGCGCAAGCCTATATCGCCAGATTGCAGGGGCTGGATGAGTGGCTGCGCGGCGTCGTCGCCTCGATCCCGGCGCGGCAGCGCAAGCTCGTG
The DNA here is from genome assembly GCF_051905915.1 of Actinotignum sp. UMB0459. NCBI lineage: Bacteria > Bacillati > Actinomycetota > Actinomycetes > Actinomycetales > Actinomycetaceae > Actinotignum > Actinotignum sp. UMB0459. The sequence goes on from NZ_JBQAIK010000016.1 coordinate 160,670, forward strand.
ACCGCGCACGATGGCTTCGGCTATCTGGCCCGCGCTTACGGCCTGGACACGGTTGGTTTCGTCACCCCGAATCCGGCGCTGGAACCCTCCGCGCGCCAGCTCGCCAATCTCACCCACACGCTCATGGACCTGCGTGTTCCCGCTGTTTTCGGGGAACCGACCACGGCGTCGCACGCCGGAGAGCTGCGGGCGGTGGCAAGCGCGGCGGGCGTGGCGGTCTGCCAGCTCTATTCTGATTCTTTCGACGGCGCTGCCACCACCTACGAAGCCATGATGATTGCCAATGGCCGCGCCCTGAAAAACTGCCTCGACCCGGGCGCACTGCCGGCCTGGCCTCCCGATTACGAGGTGCCGCGTCTGCCCCTGGCAACCGCTACCGATCAGCTTCCTGCCACCGAAACCACGAAGGACAACTCATGACTCGATTTGCCAACGTCCGCTCTGTTTGCGCACGCAGTCTCGCCGCGCTGGTTGTAGCTGCGCTCAGCTGTGCCCTGGTGCTGACGCTGCCCGCGCGCGCCTTCGCCCATCCGGACCCGGCACCCACCGCGCCTGGCTCCAGCACCGCGGTTGACCCGGCCCTCACCCAAACGGTGAGCGGGGATGAACAGCTGGCCCCGGCCGGCACCCCGGTGGAGATCAGCTCCGGTCACGTGGATATGGGCCCGCGCCTGACGGATGCCGGTTGGGATTTCCTGGTGCGCGATGATTCGGGTGCCGCGCCGGTATGGCGTTCCGTGGATGACGTGGTCTTCCGAGTGGGGGATGCAGCCCGCATGGAGGTGCCCGCCACCGACGCCTACTCCTTTATTCATGCTTCCGGCCCCGCCTACGTGATCCCGCAGCAGCAGCTCGCTGACGTGGTGTGGTTGGGCTGGAATACTCAGGATCCCGGCGTGGTCAGCCGCGTCAACGGGGATGTGGCCCTCACCTACGGCGGGCACGCCGGTGAAGGCCAGTTCACCGCCTTCGTCGATTCGGGGAACTTCTCCGGACCCACCCTGCTGTGGAATTCCGAAGTGGCCACCTCGCAGCCGGTCCACGTTTCCCTCAATACCCACACCCACGCCAATTGGGTCTTCACCCAGCCCGGCGTACACCTGGTGCGCCTGACGGTATCCGCCCAGCTCACGGACGGTACCCAGGTGGAGAAAACCGTGACCTTGCGTTTCGCGGTGGGGGCGAATACTTCTGCCGACGCCGCCCGCGCGGCCCAGTGGCCCAGCGGCAGCGATGGTGCAGCTGCCACCGGCTCGGCCGCGGATAACGCCCGGGCGGGGCAATCCGGCGGCGGTCAATCCGGTACGGCGCAATCGGGCGCGAACGGTGCCCAGAACCCCGCTGGCGGCGAAGCGGAGATCCCGCTGCGCTGGGTTGTTATCGGCTGCGCCGGTGCTGTGATTCTCATTGCCGCCGGCTTTATCGGGGCGCGTGCTTCACGCCGCCGCCACCAGGCCGCCGCGCTCGCAGCCCGTACCCAGACCCGCGATAGCGCGGAAGGGGAGGAATCGTGCCGGCATTAACGGTCCGTGACCTGGCGGTTGTCCTCGGGGGAGTGCGGGTGCTCCGCGATGTCAATCTCGAGGTGGCAGCCGGTGAACTCGTTGGCCTCATCGGCCCGAACGGCGCCGGGAAAACCACCCTCATGCGCAGCATTATGGGGCTGCTCACGCCGGCAGCGGGCACGATTGAGGTGCGCGGGGAGCGGGTCCGGCCCGGCCGCCCACACCGTGCCATCGGCTACGTGCCGCAGTCGCGCGCAACCCAATGGGGTTACCCCATGAGCGTGGAAGAACTGGTGGCCACCGGCCTCGAACGCCGCGGGCTGCTCGCCCGCACCCGCCTCGGGCGGAACGCGTGGGAAAAGGTCTATGCCGCGCTCGATAGGGTCGATTTATTCGAGATGCGGCGTCGGCCCATCGGGCAGCTTTCCGGCGGGCAGCAACAGCGCATCCTCATCGCGCGCGCCCTTGTGCGCGACCCGGCCATCCTCCTCCTGGACGAGCCCTTTACCGGACTTGACCACCCCACCCAGGATTCCCTGGCCGATCTTTTCCTCTCGCTGCGCGCCGGCGGGGCCGGAATTATTATGTCCACCCACGACCTCACCCAGGCCGTCGATATTTCCACCCGGGTGGCCCTCCTCAATCGCACAATTATCGCGGCCGGTCCGCCCGCCGATATCCTCCGCGCCGACCTGTGGATGGAAACCTTCCAAGTGCGGGCTTCCTCGCCGCTGCTGCGCGTCCTCGGAATGGTGAAAGCATGAGTTTCTTCGATTTTCTAGCCGATTTATCCAATCCGGTGCTCGGCTTCCTCCCGCGCGCGCTCCTCGTTGCCATGCTCTCCGCGGTCGTGTGCGGGGCGGTGGGCGTACACGTGGTCCTGCGCGGCATGTCCTTCCTAGGAGATGCCCTCGCCCACGCCGTTTTCCCCGGTATCGTCATCGCTTTCGCGCTCCAGGGTTCCATTCTGGTGGGCGGAGCGGTCGCGGGCGGCGTCGTCGCCCTTCTTATCGCGCTCGCCTCGCAAAACCGCAACCTGCGCGAAGACTCGATCATCGGCATCTTTATGGCCGCGGCTTTCGCTTTCGGCGTGGCGCTCATCGCGCGCATCCCCGGCTATACCGGGTCCCTCGAATCTTTCCTTTTCGGTTCGCTCACCGGCGTGGATAGCTCCGACGTGCTCACGTCCGCCATCGTGGCCGCGGCCGTGCTTCTTTTCCTCGCCGTGCTCCACCCGGCGCTGCTCTCCGTGAGCGTGGACCGCGATTTCGCGCGCGCCACCGGCACCCGCGTCCTGCTTGTGGACGTGTGCCTCTACCTCACCGTGGCGCTCGCGGTGGTCATTTCCGTACAGTCCATCGGCAATATTCTGGTGCTGGCGCTGCTCGTCACCCCGGCCGCCACCGCCCGCCTGCTGACCGACCGGGTGGGCACGATGATGCTGCTCGCCCCGCTCCTCGGGTGCGCCAGCGCTTTCGTGGGGGTGTGGCTTTCCTGGGCGGCGGATATTCCGGCGGGCGCGGCTATCGTGCTGGTTACGACGGCGCTTTTCGCCCTCGTGTGGCTGAGTGTTCCGGTGCGTGGGAAACTGGTGCGGGCCCGCACCGCACGCGGTAGCGACCGCGCGTAGTACAGGCCCGTACGACGCCGCCGCGGCCAGCCGGCCGCCTGCCTAGCTGGCACGCGATCCTGGCCGGAGCGGCGGTAGTACTATATTAATCTTCCATATCCCCGGCGGAGAAACCTGCGGGGAAATCGCCACCGAGCATTTCTTCTTCGGTGCCCGGGGTGGATTCCACATCCACGCGCAAGCCGGTGACCAGGAAGTGCATGCGGCGCGCCACGGTGACCCCGTGATCCCCGTAGCGTTCCAGGAAACGGCCCAGCAGCACCACGTCCACGATTTCCTGGTGGCTCATGCCGTTATCTTCGTCGAGAACCAGCTGGAAGGACTGGCGGTGCAGATCGTCAAGAACTTCATCGCGTTCGTCAATCTCATCGGCGATGGCAAGATCCTGCTTGCGCACGAGCTCTTCCACCTGGCGGCCCACTCGCACGGCCTCATCGGCCATGCGTACGAGCAGGTCATAGCCGGGGCCGCCCACCACGCGTTCGGGGAAACGCCCGCGCGCGATATAGGCAACGTGCCGGGCCAGATCACCCATGCGCTCCAGGGTAATGGCGATGCGCATGGCAGTCACCACGGTCCGCAAATCCGAGGCAACCGGCGCCTGGCGCGCCAGCAGCGAAATAGCCATATCTTCAATCTGACGCTGCAGCTCATCAATATTTGCATCGGCATCGATAACCGATTCCGCCAGGGCCAGGTTGGCGTTCCGCAGCGAATCTGCGGCGTGTTCCATCGCCCGAGCGGCGCTGCGAGCCTGCTTGGCAAGCGTTTCCTCGAGCGTCTTCATTTCGTTGCGGAATTCTTGACGCATTAAAGCTCCTCATTTCTGTGCGCCCGCGGGCGCGTTTGTAGCGCACGGCGGCGCACCACAGGTCTTATTTCAGCAGTATGGGGTTAACACTAGCGGCATATTCCGTAAACAGTAGGTAAATAGCGGGCTTTCGGGGCCGTCGGGCGTGCCAGGCCGCGCTCGGACAGGCTAGTCTGGAACCATGGTTGAAGGAATCGCTGTGCTTGCCGCGGTCTGCGGGGGGATCGCCGTGGGCATTATCGCCTCCCTGGCTTTCGCCTATTCGCAGCGTTCGCTGCGCCCATTGCGGGTAACCGCGCCGGTAGAGCCGGTGGAGGACGCCGTGAAAGTCCTCGAGGCGATTCCGCAATTCTTTGTGCTGGTGTCCGCCCTTGACGTGGTGGAACGGGCCTCTACCCAAGCGTATAGTTTCGGGCTGGTGCGCGATGATCGCCTGGTGCGCCCGGAGTTCATCCAACTGGTGGCGCGGGTGCGCGATACCGGGGAGGTGCTCTCCCGCCCGCTCTCCATTAAACGATCCACGCTGAAAAATCAGAGCGATACCCGCCTGATGGTTTACGCCGCGCCGCTGTCCGGCGGGCGGGTGCTCGTGCTTTTCGAGGACAATACCGAGAAGCTCAAACTGGAAGAAACCCGGCGCGATTTCGTGGCGAATGTTTCCCATGAATTAAAGACCCCGGTGGGGGCAATTTCTTTGCTGGTGGAAACCCTGGAAAGCGCGGCGGATGATCCGGAAGCGGTCCGGCATTTCACCGCCCAGCTAGATACCGAAGTGGTGCGCTTGCGCGGTCTGGTGCAGGATATTATCGAGCTTTCGCGCCTCCAAGAAGGTAATGCCCTCACCACCACGGAACTTGTTGATGTGGATGCGGTGGTAGCCGAATCGGTGGCCCGCATGGATGTGGAAGCCGCTAATCGCGGGGTGAAAATTGTGAGCGGCGGGCAGCCGGGCCTCACGGTTTACGGCGATAGGCGCATGCTCGCCACCGCGGTTCGCAATCTGCTGGATAATGCGGTGCGCTATACCCGGCCGCACGGGCGGGTCTCGGTAGCAACATCGCTGGCGGATGGGCAGGTGCTTATTTCCGTCGTCGACCAAGGAGAGGGAATTGACGCGGCGCAACGCGAACGTATTTTTGAGCGTTTCTACCGCGGGGATGCGGCCCGGGATCGTAATTCCGGCGGCTCCGGGATCGGCCTCGCCATCGTCAAACATGTGGTGCAAGACCACGGCGGGCGCATCAAATTATGGAGCAAGGTAGGCCAGGGCTCCACCTTCACCATCTGCCTACCCGAACCCTATATTCCCGAGGCGGCTCCCAGCCCTGAAACTAATGCGCTTGAGCATTCGGAGAGGAAGTAACAAAACACCATGACCACGATTCTTGTTGTTGATGACGAACCTACCTACCGTGACACCCTCGCATTCAACCTGGGCCGGGACGGTTACGAGGTGGTCACCGCCGCGGATGGTACCGCGGCCCTGGAACAATTCCGGGTGGCGCGCCCCGATGTGGTGCTTCTTGACCTCATGCTTCCGGGCATGTCCGGCGAGGAAGTGTGCCGCCGGATTCGAGCCACCTCGGATGTGCCCATCATTATGCTCACCGCCAAAGATTCCGAAATCGATAAGGTGGTCGGTTTGGAGGTAGGGGCGGATGACTATGTCACCAAGCCCTATTCTTACCGGGAATTGGTGGCGCGGGTGCGGGCGGTGCTGCGCCGGGCGAGTACCGGGGCCGCGGACGACGTGGACGAAGACGTGCTGCGCGTGGGCCGGGTAGAAATGGATACCGATAAGCACGAAGTGTATGTGGGCGGAGAACTCATCAGTATGCCGCTGCGGGAATTCGAGCTGCTTGAACTCTTCTTGCGTAATCCGGATCGGGTGCTTACCCGTCCCCAGATTCTTGACCGTATCTGGGGTTTGGATTATATGGGTGATACCAAGACCCTGGATGTGCACGTCAAGCGGATTCGCTCGAAGATTGAGGTGGATCCTTCCGCGCCCACCGCGCTGGTTACGGTGCGTGGGCTCGGTTATAAGCTGGTTTCTGAATAGCGAAGCTGTGGCCCGCACCGCAGCCCTTTGTGGCTTGCAGCGCAAAAAAGATCAGAGACTACACCGTCAATGGTAAAATGTCTATCGGATATGCGCATATTGCGCGAACGCGCAGCGGAGAAAGGGTTCTGATTCAATGCCGTTCAAGGTCGGAGAAACCGTTATTTACCCGCATCACGGGGCAGCGGAAATTACTGATATTTCGGACAAGATTATCAGGGGTGAAAAGCGCACCTACCTCACGCTTAACGTCATGCAGGGCGATATGGTCATTCAGGTTCCGGCCGAATCCATCGAGGAAGTTGGGGTCCGCGATGTCTCCAACGAAGATCAGCTTGAAGTGGTGTTCCGGGTTCTGCGCGAACAGGATGTGGAAGAACCTTCCAATTGGAGCCGGCGTTTCAAGGCGAATACCGAAAAGCTCACCTCGGGAGATGTTAATAAGGTAGCCGAAGTGGTGCGTGACCTCACGCGCCGGGATACGGATCGTCACCTCTCCGCGGGGGAGAAGCGGATGCTCCAGCGCGCCCGCCAGATCCTCTGCTCGGAAATTGCCCTCGCCCGCGAATTGAGCGAAGAAGAAGCCGGTGAGCTCCTTGATGAGATCCTGGCCGAAGGTAACGAAGGCCGGGAACCCAGCTCGGAAGAAGGCGGCGCGGCGTCCACCTCATCCAACTAAAGAGCGGGGCCTCGTGCCCAGATACACGTGATTGAAGCGGCCTCGGGAATTTCCCGGGCCGCTTCATTCATGGTGGTACGACGCCGCGCCACCCTCGGCCAGTTGCGACTCAGTCCATCACCGCCGGCCAGCGCGCAGCGAACCGTAGAAGGCAGCCAGCCCCACCGCAAGCACCGCGATAATCCCGAGGATGCCGTAGTGGGCCGCGGCATCTCCGCTTACCCCGGCCAGCGCACCGAAGCTCATAATCGCAGCTGAATACAGCGCCGGGGTGAGGAAAGAAACCGCGCGGCCGGTGGTGGCGTAGAGGCCAAAAAGCTCGCCGCTATTCTCGCGGCCGGCGCGGCGCGCCAGGTAGGTACGCGAAGAACTCTGGACCGGCCCCACGAAAATGCACAGGAGGGAGCCAAAGACCCAGAAGAGGGATTTGCCGGCGTCGTGCATCAAGAACAATACGCAGCCGCACGCGATCATAAGAGTGAGCGACATGAAAATAACGCGGCGCGCGCCGATAATATCTTCCAACCACCCGAAAGCGATGGTCGCAACCCCCGCGATCACGTTCGCCGCGATGCCGAAAATCATGACTTCCCCAGGAGTGAAACCGAAAACGCGGGCCGCGAGCACCCCGCCGAAAGCGAAGACACCGGCCAGGCCGTCGCGGTAAATAGCGGAAGAAATCAGGAACCAGAACGTGGAGCGATCCGCGCGCCACAGCCGCGCGATGGAGCGGAAAATAGCTCGGTAGGCGGCGATGATGCCGCGGGATTGTTCCCCGCGCGGGGATTCATCGCGGGAGAGCACCATGAGCGGGGCGGAAAAAATCAGCGTCCACAGCGCGCAGGCGATCATGCAGACGCGAATATTCATGCCGTTCGCGCTCGTCACTCCGAACCAGCCGGTATCCGGGCTGATGAAGCCAATAAAGAGGATGAGGAGGAGCACGATGCCGCCCACGTATCCCATGCCCCAGCCGAAACCGGAGATGCGCCCCAGGGTGGCCGGTGTGGAAATATCGGTGACCATCGCGTTGTAGACCACCGAGCCAATTTCGAAAACGATATTGCCGACGGCCAGCAGCACCACCCCGAGCCACAGGTAGGAAGGCGACGGCGCCACAAAGAACAGCAGCGCCATGCACACAATGGTGACGAGGGTGGTGAGGGTGAGGAGGGAGTTTTTCTTCCCCGAACGGTCCGCCCATTGCCCCACCGCCGGGGCGATAAGTGCCACGAGCAGCCCGGCGAGTGCCAAGCCCCAGCCGATGAGCGCATTGGCCTGGTTCCCGAAGAACTTTTCGTTGGAAAGATACGGGGTGAAAACGAAGGTGGTCACGACGGCGTTGAAAGCGGCCGAACCCCAGTCCCACAGCGCCCAGGGGAGAACCCGGCGGTTGAAAAGAACGGAACGCGCGGGTGTGCTAGCGCTCGGCGCGGCAGATGCACCGGCCTGCGGGGCGGCCGGCGGCGTGCTGGCGCTCGGCGGCGCGGCAGAAGTGTTATGCATGGCTTCATCGTAGGCGAGGAGGGTAACGGGGCGTTGAACGGCACTGCCCGGCGGGCGGGGAGCGGGTAAACTGGCCACGTGAGCTTCAAGATCTATGATTCGTCCGTCCGTGCCGTCCGGGATTTCGTTCCCCTGGAACCCGGGAAGGTCAGCGTGTACCTGTGCGGCGCCACGGTGCAGGGGTCCCCGCATATCGGGCATATTCGCTCCGCGCTGGCTTTCGATGTGCTGGTGCGGTGGTTGCGCCGCTGCGGCAATGAGGTGCGTCTGGTGCGCAACGTCACCGATATTGACGATAAGATCCTCGATAAATCCGCGCAGGCCGGTGCTCCGTGGTGGGCCTGGGCCTACCGTTTCGAAAAGGAATTCAGCGCCGCCTACCGTACCCTCGGGGTGCTCGATCCCACCTATGAGCCGCGGGCTACCGGGCATGTTCCGCAGATGATCACGCTTATCCAGGAAATTATTGACGCGGGCCACGCCTATGTGGGCAAGCCCGGCAATGTGTATTTCGACGTCGCATCGCTGCCCGATTACGGTTCCCTCACCCGCCAGAAGCTCGAAAATATGGTGGTGGATGAGGAAGGTGGGGAAGCCGATAAGCGCAATCCTCATGATTTCGCGCTGTGGAAGGCACCTAAGCCGGGCGAACCGGAAAGCGCCGCCTGGGATACCCCGTGGGGGCGCGGGCGGCCGGGGTGGCACCTGGAGTGCACCGCCATGTCTACCCACTACTTGGGTAAGGAATTTGATATTCACGGTGGCGGCATCGATTTGCGTTTCCCGCACCACGAAAATGAGCAGGCGCAGGCGCACGCGGCGGGGCGGAATTTCGCGCGGTACTGGATGCATAACGCCTGGGTGACCATTAATGGCGAAAAAATAAGTAAGTCGCTGGGGAATGTCGTCTCGTTGGAGGATGTTACCGCGCAGGTATCCCCGGCGGTGGTGCGTTTCGCGCTGGGAACGGTCCACTACCGCTCCACCGTGGACTACTCGCCGCAAAACCTGGCGGAAGCCGGGGCAGTATGGGAACGCCTGGCCGGATTCGTGGAACGCTCGGTTGCCGCCACTGAAGAAGTACCGGCGGAAGAAATCGCGGCGGTGGGTCCGGCGGATCTACCCGAAGCATTCGTACGGGCCCTCGATGACGATCTTAATGTTTCGAGCGGGCTGGCCGCGATCCATGATGAGGTACGCCGCGGGAACGCCGCGCTTGCGGAGCGGGATAGCTCCGGCGTGCGCGCCGCCCAGGTGCGGGTGCGGGCCATGCTTGATGTGCTCGGGCTTGATCCCCTGGCTGCCCCCTGGCGTAATTCCACCGGGGCGGATAAAGCAACCGCGCGGGCGCTGGGCGCCGTCGTCGATACTATGCTGAAGGAACGCGCGGCCGCGCGCGCCGCGAAAGACTGGGCCCGGGCCGATGCGCTGCGCGATGCGTTGCACGCGGCCGGCATCGCCGTGGAAGATTCGGTGGACGGAGCCCACTGGCACTTGGACAACGCGCAAGAATCCGCCACCGGCGCGGAAAATTCCGCCACCAACGTAGAAGAATCCGCCACCGGCGCGGAAGAAAAGTAGGAGAAATATGGGAGACGGACGCACCCGGCGCCCCAAGGGCAAGAAGCGCGCCACGGTCGGCTCGGGCGGGAATAACCGCCGGCGCCTGGAGGGCAAGGGCCCCACCCCGAAAGCGGAGGAACGGGTCTACCACAAGGCGTATAAAGAAAAGCAGGTGCGTGATGCCCGCAAGGCGCAAGCGGAGGCACGCGAGCGTTCCAGCATGAAGCTGCGCCGCGATTTGCATACCGCGCCCGGGCACGAACTGATTTGCGGGCGCAATCCGGTGCGCGAAGCGGTCCGGGCTGGCGTGCCCCTGACCAGGGTCTTTATGCAGACCTCCGCAGTGGGTGATGAACGCCTGGCCGAGCTGGTGGCGCAGGCAACCGCGCTGGGTGCGCCGCTCGTGGAAGTTTCCCACGGCGAGCTCGACCGGATGACGGAGAACGCCGTGCACCAGGGCGTGGCCATTGAAGTGCCGCCCTACGAGTACGCGGATGCAATTGAAGAGGCACGCGCGGCTCTGGAGCGCCACGAAGCGGGCGGGCCACTGCCGCTTTTCGTGGCCCTTGATTCGGTGACCGACCCGCATAATCTGGGGGCGGTGCTGCGCAGCGCGGCGGCTTTCAATGCGGACGCGGTTATCGTGCCGGAGCGGCGCGCGGCCGGCGTGAATGCTACGGTGTGGAAAGTTTCCGCCGGGGCGGTGTCCATTGTGCCGACCGCGCGGGTGACGAATCTGGCGGCCACGCTCGATGAACTGAAGAAAATGGGATATTTCGTGGTCGGTTTGGACGGCGGCGGCTCCACCACGGTGGAGAACCTCAGCCTGGCCGATACCCCGCTGGTGCTGGTGACCGGCTCGGAGGGGCGCGGGCTGGCGCGGCTGATTCGCGATAAATGCGATGTGATTGCCTCGATTCCTATCGCCGCGCGTATGGAGTCGCTCAACGCTGCGGTCGCCACGGGAATTTCGCTCTACCAGGTCGATCGGATCCGGGCACGGATGAACGGAGGGGACAATGTATCAGTGGAGGCCGGTTCGCGGTGAGGTGCAGCGGCTCGACCAGAGCCTGACCAGCCCCGCCCAGCTGGAAGATTTCTTCGCGCGCGAAGGTGTGGTGGTCCGCGGGGATCACGACGGCGATATTTTCCGTTTTGAGATCGCGGTGACCGGGAAACGGCGCCGCGTGGCCACGATCCGGAGCGTGTTGGAGGCGGGTGCCGCCGCGGAGTCCGGAGCCGGGCTTGCGGGTGCCGCGGGCGAGGAGGATGCGGAGAGCGCGCCCACTCAGGAGGAACCGGAGGCGGGCGCGGAGGCGGAGGAGCCCGGGATTGTGCCCGGCCTCAACCTCGTGGATTTCGCTCAAAAAATGGATCATGAGCTGCGCAAAATCCACATTGAAGTGGATGGTTACGTCGTGTACCCGAATATTGATTTGGGTGAGGTGGATGTGACCGAAGCGGATCTCGCCTATGCGGATGCTCATCTTCACAACGACGACGCCGCCGCTGCCGCGGCGGATCCGGCCGCGGGGGAAACCGGCGAGAATGCGCCGGTCTCTGATTCCCCGCTGCTGCCCGGAGACGAAGGCAAAATCCCCACCATGCACAACGGTCCCATGGTCGCCATTTCCGATGTGCCTTTCGCGCGAGTGCCGGGCTTGGCGGCGCGGATCAAAAAGCCGGTGGCGGTTTTGGAACACGGGAACGCCAATGTGATGGTGACAGATGTCCCCCTGGCCCGCGATGCGGAGATCGGGCGGCGGCCCGGTTTCGTCATCGTGCTATCCACCGCGGGGGCGGCGCCGAGCTGGCGCAACCCTGTTCTGGTCATCCGGCAGAACTCCGGGATTACCTACTGGAAATGGCTTGATACCCTCCAGGATCTCCCGCACGTGGAGGCCAATAGCGCCGCCGCGGCTTTTTCCCGGGAAGAACTCGGCGCGGGTGCGCGGGTGCGGCGTATCCTCGATGATTTCCCCGAGGTAGATGCTGGGGATCTGACCGAGGCGCTTACCGCTCCGGTATCGGAAGCGGTGCCGCGTTTCCTCGAGGTACTGGGCCTGCCGGCAGCGGTGGGCGAAGTGCTGCGCGGGGAGCGGGAAGCCGCGGATATTCCGGTGGCTACCGTTTTCACGCCGCAGGCTTTCCCGGAGCGCATGAAAGCATCCCTGGCGTATGAGGTATCCGGCTACGGTTCCGCCCCGGCCGGGATGTGGAAAGTATATCGGCGTCTCTACCTGGATCATCCGCGCCTGCTGGAGATTATTTCGTCGGCGCAGGCCGGACTGGGCTTGGCGATGGTTATCGCCGGGGCGCGGCGCTGGAATAAACGCGGGTATCGTGCGCTGACCATCGCGGGCGGGGCACTGGGCGCGAATGCCCTGGTGCGCATTCTTACCACCCAGTGGCTCAACGCCGCCCTAGAGGCCGAAGGTCTCAACCCGGGCCTCGCCACACAAGCACCCGAACCGTCCGAGGAGGATCCGCATGAGTGAGAATACCCAGGTAGAAGGCTTCCTCGAAGCTTTTTGGGTCCGTGCTGTGACGCGCGGGAGAATCAACCCGCTCGAAGTCATCACGGGCGGCGAATCGATTTCCGCTTTCCGGCCGCCAGCTTGTAGCTTCGGGCTCACCGCGGCGGAAGCCACGGAGATCGCGGAGCTCATCGTGGCGGGGAAGAAAACTGCGACGTCGAGCTGGGCGGATAGCTACCGCGCCGAAGAGGTGCCGCTTCCCGAAAAAGGCGATTTAGCGATTGTGCTGGATGGGGCGGAGCGCCCGCGTGCCCTTATCCGCACCGATAGCGTGGAAGTCATGCCCTTCGCGGAGGTGGGCGCGGATATCGCGCTGGCCGAAGGGGAAGGAGATGGCAGCTTAGAGAGCTGGCGCGCTGCCCACGCGGAGTTTTTCCGAACGGAAGCGGCAGCCATCGGGCTGGAATTCAATCCGGCGGGTGATGTGGTGGTGGAGCGCTTCACCGTGCTGTACTCGGACCGCGATGATCACCTCGGGCCGGGCGCGGTGGCCGGAAAATAACGCGGCGCGCGCAAACTAGCCTCGCGCAAAGCACACGCCGGCCGTGAGCCCTGCGGGAGCTGTGCGGGAGCCATGCGGGGAACCTAAAAGCGTGCCGCCTACTTCCGCGCTTCGCTGACCGGCACGCAGCTTTCCGGGGAGGTGAGTTGCCCGTCGGTGAGCTGGGCGGCCGCATCTTCCGGGCTGCGCAGCGCATCGAATTTCTCACCCAGGATCACCGTGACCGTTTGGCCCGTGGTGTCATTAGAGAACCCCACCACCGAATCAGGAATGTACGTGGCTAGGGTATAGGCCGCAGCCAGGCCATCGGGGCCGGCCTGCACAATAGCACCGTATTTATCTACACCGGCTGGCCAGTTCGCCGTCGTTCCTACGGTGACCCCCATTTCCGCGAGGTTATGCGCAACTTCCGCCGCAAGTCCGCTCGAGGACGTGGAGTTATACACATTCGCGTTAATTTTCGAGAGCTCCAGCGGGGCGGTGGGAGCGCTCAGGCAGGGGATGGTGACCTCATCGGGATCCGGATCGGCGGCGAATTCCTTATTGAGCGGGGAAGGGATAATGCCGAGCCAGATGAGCAGGCAAAGGGCAAAAACAATCGCGAGCGCCCCGGACACGATGCTGAACACCACGGTCTGGCGCTGCTGGATCTTACGACGGTAGGCCTCGCGGGGCCCAAGATGCTGCTGGGTCACGGGTTTAACGCTAGTTCACCGGCCCCAAAAAAGCAGCTGCGCGCGCTGGGAGATAGCCCGCATTGCCGTGCGCGTGAGTGTGGTGGCGCAGGTGCCGGCACGCGGCGGCTAAGTGGTGCAGGTGCGCTGGCTGCTCGGGTGTATGCTCATGCAGGCATTGTGACACATCCCATCTCTCCTCGTTTACGTAGTGTTTACCTAGTTTTTGAGCGGTAGCGGCGTCGTCGCCCCTGTGAAGCGAGCCGCGCGGGACTTGCGGTGCCCGCAAAAAGCCATACACTAATTCAGGTTCAAACGAGTGTGGACGGGCCGGTCGCCACGCGGTACCCCGGTCGCCACTGCGAGATTGCGAACCCATTCCTTCTGATGCGCGGGTAAGCCCGCGCGAAGAGCAACGAGGAGAGCATTC
>NZ_JBQAIK010000017.1:0-17000 GCF_051905915.1 Actinotignum sp. UMB0459
GTGCCGGAAGGTCACGCTATTCATCGTCACGGACGTATTCTCACGGCGCTTTTTGGCGGGGGCGCCGTGGCCGCCAGTTCCCCGCAGGGGCGTTTCGCTGAAGGTGCGGCCCTGCTGGACGGATTGCGCGCCGGGCAGGCTCATGCCTGGGGCAAGCATCTTTTCTGGCCTTTCCTTTCCACTTCCGAACAAGCCGCGGCGGGTGGTATTCCTGCCGTTGAGCTTGGCGACCCGCAGGCCACCTGGCTCCATATTCATTTGGGCCTTTACGGAAAATGGGCTTTTGCGGGGCCGGGGGTGGCCGGTTTGCACGGCGCCGGGATTCGGGTGAGCCCCACCGAAGATTCGGGGATGCGCAAAACCATTGATGGCGGGCAAGATGGCACCACGCGCCTGGTAGAGGTGCCGACGGGTGGTCGCGATGGTCTACCGGAGGACAATATCCAAGTCCTGGGAGAATTGGCGACGACGCCGACAACTCGCTTGCGCCTCGCCGGGCCGGAGGCGGTTGCCCAGCTCACCGGCCCTGCCCGCTGTGAGATTCTCAGCGGGGAGGAAGTCCTGGGGGTGATTGCGCGGCTCGGCCCCGATCCTATTCGCAATGAGGAGGGCGACCGGCAGCGGTTCGTGGCCGGGGCGCGCCGCCGGAAAATCCCGGCCGGCCAGGTGGTGATGGACCAGGCTGTTGTGGCGGGCCCGGGCAATATTTATCGGGCTGATTGTTTGTGGCGCACCGGGATTTCCCCGCTGCGGCCGGCTAATAAGGTTTCCGAATCCCGGTATCGCGAGCTGTGGGATGACCTGGTGCTGTGCATGGGCCGCGATGTGGATTCCGGGATTATTGTGACGATCCCGCCCGAATTCCAGCCCGACCCGATTCCCGAAGGGGATCCGGAGCTCTCACGTTTCGCGGTGTATCACCGCACCGGCCGCCCGTGCGTGCGCTGCGGCGCAATTATCCGGGAGGAACTCATGGCGGGGCGGCGCCTCTTCTGGTGCCCGGGCTGCCAACGTTAGCCCGCGGGTTTTTCGGTGCAGGCGGGGTCCACGCAATCTGTACGGTATCTACTGCCGAGCCGATCACGAGCTGGGCTCGGCCCGGAATATCACGGCGGGAACTCACACCGCGATAACGAAAATCTCCGGAAAGCAGGAAGACCGCCGGGGAGGTGGCCAGTAGCCGCCGCCACAGCGGGAGATGGCTGAGGTGCGCCGGTTCCGCGGTGACCAAGATAAGGTGCCACCCGAGTTCCGCAGCATCCACGAATACCTCGGCGAGGGGTGCGAGCGGAAAACTTTGCGGATCGAGAAGCTCGGCATCATCCACCATGACAATAATCGGCACGGGTGACGAAACTGGTGGCGATGCGGACTCGATGCGGCCCGCTGTGCCTGGAGTGTGGGGCCGATCCGCCATGCTGTGCGCTTGGGTGCGACGAGCGGCGAGCACCTGGGCGAGGGCTTCCATATCCGCCCGGGCCTGCGCGGCACTGCGGTAACTTCCCGCGATGAGTTCAGGCGGGAGGCACGTGCGCAAGTGGCCATGCGGGTCGATAAGGAAAAGCCGCGGGAGCGGGGATACGTGCGCGAATTGCCGGGCGAGGAGGCGCAGCACCGCGGTTTTTCCCGAACCTGCCTCACCAATAATAAGAGCGTGCCCGGTAGCGGCAAGATCGAGGAGGGCCGGCCCGCGATGCCGGGCGCTCAATCCCAGCTGCAGCGACTGTAGCGAAGGCTTGTGGCGAGAACCTCCCGCGAGTAATTCCTGGTAGGTGAAGTTGGCGGGTAGTTCCCACAATTGGGGTGCGGGCGGCCCGGACCAAGCCGCGCGGATCTCGGCGAGGAGATCGCCCCTGCCGAGGCCGGGTGAGTCCGGGGGCGGCTGGGTGGTGGCGAGCAAAAAATGTTCCCCGGCGGGAGTTATCCCCCGGCCCGGGCAGCCCACCGGCACCGTGGCGGCCCGCCGGTGCGGGGCATGGGAGTCATAGGGATCAGCCAGGCGCAGCTCCAGCCGGGTAGTGAAGAAATCGCGCAGGTGCGCGGGGATCTCGGTGGGGCGAGCTGCCGTGGTAATAATGTGGATGCGGCTGGCCGGACCGCGCTCGATGAGTTCGGTTAAGGCCTCGTCCACCTCAGGGCGTGCCCGTAGCGCCGACCAACCGCGCAGGAAAATAAATATTTCTCCGAAAGGATCAGAGCTGGGCGCTTCCCCGCTGCGCGCGGCTTCGCGAGCGCGAAGTACGTTCCTCAGCTCGACCAATCCGGCGCGCATTCGCTCCGGCTCGGAATGATCTACCCGGAAACATATATGCGGCACATTAATAAGCGCGGTAAGTTCCGACCCCGAAGCATCGCACAGGGCGTAGTGCGCTTCGGCCGGGGTAAATCCCAGCGCGATGGCCCCGGCAATGGTCCGCAGCGCTTCATCACATCCTGCTCCCGGTGCACCGAGCACCAAAAGATGAGAATCCGCGAGATCAATATGGAGCGCTTCGCGGCGTTGGAGCAGCGGAAGATCGCGTTCGCCGAGCGTGAGCCGGAGCGGGGTGGCGCGCTGGCTCGGCGCATATATCCCAAACCGGGCTGAGGTACGCACCGCGATGAGCTCGGTGAGGTGACGCGGGCGAGTCAGCGGCTCCAACCAAATCGGGTGGGCCCGCGGCCCGATCCCCCGCAGGGGTTCGAGTGCCGCGGCGAGTGCGGATGGTCCGTTCTGAACAGCGCCCAGTCCGGGAACGGCATTAATGGGAGGAGTGGCTGGCGGCCCGGAGCTGCGTCGTCGTACCGCGGGAACCTGAGCCGGGCGGGCCGCGAGCGGCGCAGAAACATAAAACCCGGTGAAGCGTTGCGGCGCGCCGCCGCAGGCAAGGAAACCGCAACCGGGCTGGGGCGGGAGGTGGGCGGCATCCGGGGTGCCGATCACCGCGCGGGATTCGTACTCGGAAAAAGTGCGCAGCGCGATCCGGTAGGACAGGTGCGAATCCAGGCCGCGCAACCGGCCTTCGTCCAGGCGCTGGGTGGCGAGCAGCAGGTGGATGCCGAGCGAGCGGCCCAGGCGCCCAATAGCCACGATGGTGTCGATGAGGTCGGGGTGGTCGCTGAGGAGCTCGGCGAATTCGTCAATAATAATAAGGAGTGGCGCAAGAAGCGGGCCGCTGTGGGCACCGCGAGCGCGCGCCGCCTCGTATTCTCCCAGGTGGGAGTGCTGGCCATGCTCAGCAAGCAGGTGTTGGCGGCGATTCATTTCCCCGCGCAGAGTTTCCTCCATGCGCTCGCTCAGGGAGCTATCGCGTTCCAGGTTGGTGACCAGGGCCGCGGTGTGGGGCAGCTCGGCAAAAGGATGGAAACTCGCCCCGCCCTTGTAATCGATGAGGACCAGGTTGAGCTGTTCGGGTGAATGGGTGAGGCAGAGCCCGAGGAGGAGCGTACGCAACAACTCCGACTTCCCGGAGCCGGTTGCGCCCACGAGCAGACCGTGCGGGCCCATCCCACCGGCCGCGGCCTCGTTGAGATCGAGCCACACCGGGGCGCCCTGCGGGTCGAGCCCGAGCGGCACGCGCAGCGGGGAGTCCGTGCGGTGAGTTGGCGAAGGCGGCGTGAGGGATGACAATCCGAGCAGCTTCGCAAAACCCTGCGCGCTAGTGGAATCCTGCGAAGCCGAGCCGCGAGCCCGGTAGAGCCCCCGGGCACAGTAGGCAGCTCCGTCCAGGTCGAGCAGATCGGGAATGCCCCGGCGCACCCCGGCGCTATCGGCGAGGCTGAGATGTGCTGGCTCGGCGCCGGCCGGATAATCCACAAGCACAACGAGACTGCCGGGTTCGGGGAGCGTACCCGGCTCGCGCTGCACCGGCCAATCGCGTGCGAGCGCGCGGGGTTGATCAGGCAGACCAGCTTCTTCCGGATGCGATTTTTCGCGCTCGGATTTTTCCCGGAAATGCAAAGTGAAGTGGGAAGAGGAACCTGGGCAATCAGGCTCCCCGAAAGACCCCTTAATAATAAGGTATATGACCTTTCCGAGCCCCGGCTCCGAGACGGCGTACGGGGGCAGCCAACTGAGCCAACCCGCCTCGGCCGCGGGCACGTGCTCCCCCGGGGTAATAGCGAGATCACCAGGCGTAATGCTCGCCGCGAGCTGGCAGAGGAGGGCCCGCGCCCAGGCCCAGGCCGCATCCCCCTCCACCGTCACGGTGGAATACGAGGGCAGGTCGAGGAGTGCGGGGCCGGGGATCGGGCGCTGCACCTCCGTGGCACAGCGGTCCCGCGCCCTGCGGGCGGCGTCGTCGCGCTCCCCGGGTGGATCCTCCGCAAGCTTGACGGTATACGGCGGTGCGAGCAACGCCTGCCCCACCCGGATCGGTCCCGGTGGCGCTGGCTTGCTGCGGCCCAGGCGCAGTGGGAGCACAGGCGGGGCAGGATAGCGTTGCGTTTCCTCGCGAACACAAGCCTCCAGTATGCGCTCGGCTTCGGCTTCGCACCTGGCCAGGGCGGCGAGGTAATCGCGCCGCGCTCCGTCGCGTTCCCCGGCGGTGCGCCGCAGCCCCAGGCCCACGTTGAGCAGCGCGAGCGCGAGCATGAGGAACCCCAACGTGACCATGAAGAGAAGCAGGTGGGGAGAGCGCCGGGTAGTGGACGTGAGAATCACGAGCATCACCACGGATAGCAGCGCGGGGAGGAACATGACGGCATTCATTTTCTGCCCACTGCCGTGATAACACGCGGGTGGCGCGGGAATACACAGGGCCTCCATGGATTCCTCCTTTCGCGAGCGCGCTCTCCTTCCGGCACACCCTAGCGGGGCTATGGATTCTTGGCGAGGCGCTATCCACAGCTTCGGTACGACGACGCATTTCTCTCGCAACGGGCCAGCTGGGCTTGTGGATAACTCTCTGGCCTGTGGATGAGCTCTGGTCAGATTGCGGCCTTCTTGATACCGTGCCCTCACCCCGCGCACCTGCGGCCGTCCGAGCAGGCTTCCGGGTGCCGAGGGCGAGGGTGCGAGGTGGCGAGAACGCAGGCGAATAACCGGGATCAGTAACAGCGCAGAAAGGAGAGCATATGGCCGGAGAGCTCGAAGAAATACGCGGCGCGCGACCGGTGGATACCGCGATTCCCGTCTGCGCGCATTGCGCGGGCCGGCGCGGCGAATTCGAGCTGGCCAGTTCGCTCTCATTAACCGCGCTCATTCCCGAGGTGCTGCGCCTCCTCGCCCCGGATTTCGCGGCTCCCAGCTGGACGGTTCGTACCGCCACCGGGAGACGCCTGGATCCGAGCCTGCCGGCGGCCGACCAGCTCTCCCCCGGAATCTGCCTTTTTATTGACGGACCCGCGCCGCCCACGCCCCCGCGCAGCGACCCGGTTCTCAGCTGTATCCGCCATTCCACCCTGACCGAGCGCGGCGAACTTGCTCCGGCTACGATCCGTATCTGCGCTACCGGAACAGCTGCGGTAGCAGGACTGGGCCTGGCCGGATATAGCGCCCTGGCTCCGCTTCCCCACGCGCTCGCACTTCCCGTCCTAGCCAGCCTTGCGCTCGTTTTTCTCGGTCTTGCCCGCATGAATTGGGCGCATGCTCGCCGGCGAGAAGGCCCGAGCGCGAGCGCACGGGCACAGCTGGTGGTGGTAGCACCGCTCGCAGCCAGTGGCTGGGCGGGAGCCGCCTGTGGGTGGCGTGCCGCCCCGCTGGTAGTACCAGAGGCGGGAACTGGCGTGGGACTACGCGGGATAGCAGCTGGAATTGTTCTTCTCCTCATCGCGCTGCTCGCCCGGGTGGTAGTCCCCGTGCCGGGTAGCCGCAGTATGCTGCTGCCCTGGGCACTTGCTTTGCTGGGTTGGGGTGGCAGCGCCCTGCTCGACGCCCGGCTTGCCGAACCGGCCGCCCTCGTGATCGTGGTGGCCCTGGTCTGCACGGCCCGCCTGATTGCGCCGCTTGTCTTGCGGTTGAGCGCGCCCCCGCCGGAAATACCCGCCACCGGTATAGCGGAATCACCCGCGGAGCACAGTACGGAAAACTGGGCCCGCATCCTCGCCCTGCGCGCCCTGGGCTGCGAAGCCGGCGCCGTCTTCGTGATCGCCGCGCTGCTACCGCTGGCCTACCGCCCGGATATTCTCAGCGCGGCCATATGTTGCACGGGAGTAACTGTGCTCGGGCTGCGTGCCATAACTATGCGCGCCGACGCCGCGTTTGTACTTCGGCTTGCTTTCTTCCTTTTTCTTTTTATGGAGCTCTGCGTGTTGGCCATGCGGAATCCGGCAACGTACGCAGCACCGGGTCTTCTTGCGAGCCTGGTAGCTCCAGCGCTGGTGAGTATTCCCGCTCTTTTCCTCGAGTATGGGAGCCACCGGGAAGCCTCGGAGACCCTGGAAGCTACCGAGGATCGGGGCCGCGGCGAGCGTTCCGAGGCTCAGCTTCTTCTCACCCGGCGAGTGGAGATCGCTGAGCAGGCTCTCACCGCGCTGCTCGGAGTCGGGATAGTTATTGCGGTCAGCCCATGGTAAACGCGCGCACTATTGTGAGCTCCCGCCGTTTCCGGCGCCGCGGCATCGCGGGCGCGTTATGGTGGGGGCTGCCGGCTCATGAGGAAGCTCCCCGCCCCGGATTAGCTGGCCTAGCCGGAGCTCTTGGGCTTGCCCTCGTAACCGCGGCTGGTACCGGTGCAGCGCGGGTGCTCTCCCCGCAGCTTCCTGACGGTTGGGAAGATGGCGCGATTGTGATCGCCACGGATAGCGGGGCACGTTATCTCAGTTCCGGTGGAATTCTCCATCCCCTCACCACCCTGGCTGCCGCTTACCTTTTGTACCCCGAAGGGCTGGAAACCCATGCGCTCCCAGCTTCCCGGCTCGCAGATGTACCGCGCGGGGTGCCCGTGGGAATTCCGGGCGCCCCCGATTCTTTACCGAGCGCAGCCGAGCTGCGTGACCCGTGGCTGGTGGCTTGCCCCGCAACTGTTACAGCTTCACGGGAGGACGACAAAGAAAATATGCAGGGCACGGCCACGCCGTTATCCCTGGCGGCCTCAGCTCCGCTCCCGGAATATCGGGGCGCGGTGCTGGTACGAACACCGGGAAGTTTGTGGCTCATTGCTACTGGCCAGCGCTACCGGGTGTACATTCCAGAAGCGGCTTTCCGTAGTGAATTTCCGGGCTTACCTGTGTTTGAGGCGCCGCCTGCGTGGGTGGAACTCTGGGCGGAAGGGCCGCCTCTCACGCCGCTCCAGGTACCCGCCGTTGGTGAGCCGGCCGGGTATCTTCCCGGTATCGGGGAGGCGCGGGTCGGTGACCTGGTTGCTTTTGCTGACAGTGCCGGCACCCGCACCTGGTTCCAGATCAGTTCGGGCGGCGTGCTCGAACCGCTCTCCCCCACCGCGTTCCACCTGTATCGACTCTCCGAGCAAAGTGCCCGGGCGCGAGTGTATGCCCTCGATCCGGCAGCTCGTGCCCATCTCAACTTCCGCGAAACCGGCCCCGGAGCCGGCTGGCCCGCTGATCTCACCGCGCTCACCGACCCGGCTGCCGGCGCGGCTACCGAAACCGCGGATCCCGGCTCCGCCCGGGTATGCGCGGCTTTCCACGCGGGACACTCGTTCTTGGTGCACGTACCTGAATCCCCGCTATCGCACGCTGGTGCTGCGCTCGTGGCCAGCACGGATGCGGGGAGTGCCACCCTGCTACAGGGAAGCACCCCGGTAGCCATCACCGATCTTGACCGGCTGCGCCGAGCCGCGAACTGGGAAAACATCACTCCGCTTGAGCTCCCGCCCGCCTGGCGCATCCTCCTTCCCAATCCGGCCACTCTTCTCTCCGTGGATGCGCTCTGCACCGATCCACAGGGCACTACCCGAACCGATATTGCTGCCTGCACCCGACATCGCCCATGACCCGCCGCATGCTCATTATTCGCGCATGCACAAGCCCGGGCCGGGGAGAAGATTCTTCCTCCCCGGCCCGGACTGTGAGTGACATACGTTGGGAATAGTTGGTAGCTGGTTACCCCGCCTTTAGCGGGTAGCGCTGGAGCGGGAATTGGCCCGGTAGCGCAAGGTCAAGCCTCCGGCGAGCGCGGTGAGCCCAGCCAGGAGCCAGCCCGCGAGCGCGGCACCGGTGCGTTGCAGCTCCGGAGGCGCGGGGGGCGTGGCCGGCGGAGTGGTGGGCGGGGTGGCCGGTGGCGTAGCGGGCGGTGTCGTCGGAGGTACCGGCGGTTCTTCGAAACGAACCGTTTGTTCACTATCGAGCGGATCGGTGTGCTCGGAAATGAGCCGGTCGCCCAGGTACACCCATTCGAATAGAACCACCTCGCGGCCAGCTAAGCCGCTCGCATCAAAGCCGAGCTTAATGCGGGCGCATTCGCTAGGCGAACCGGGAATGAAATCGCTGACTGTGCGTACCGGGGCACCGTCCTTCCCGAGCACCGGCGTGCCATCGGGGAACATGGCAGCCGTTTCAATCCGGTAGGCCTCCCCGGGGATAAGCGCTCCGCTGAGTTCACATACCTCATCGATAATCACCGCATCCGCGGTGGCGCTCAGAGTCTGATCGCCGCCGGCATGATCAGCAGCACTCGCAGCGCCATCCCGGGCACGGGTGGCCAAGCGTGTGAAGGTCACCGTCTGGTTGGTATCGTTCAGGTCAGCATGGATCGCAATATCCCGGCCGTCCTGGCGCAGAGTTTCCGTGGCCACCACCTTGGTGCCGGCCAGAGTTGCGGCGTCGACCTCAAAAACCACCTCCACGCTACCGTTGGGGTGCTCGGGCACGAAACGGCTGGTGCCGGTGAGCGCGCTCCCGCTGGCATCGCGCAGCGGCTGACCGCTGGTCGGATCCAGGAGTGCCCCGTGGACCTCGTATTCCTTTCCGGGAATCAGGTGCTGGTAGGACACGGTATCCACCAGGGTGACGGTACCGGTATTGGGCGCAATATGGGTGTCTTCATGGTGCATGGTGGTGTGAAGGGACGGTTCGCGGGTCACCGTGAACTGCTCGGTCACATCGGTCACGCTGGTGGCCAGCGGAGCCGCCCGATCATCCCCCGCGAAATCGGAAACCACCACGTAAGTACCCGGCAGGTTCTCCCCGGCCGCATCCTGCTCCATGATCCAGGACGGATCGCCCACACTCGGGTAGAAACCGTTGCGGGCGGGAAGTACCACCGGTTGCCCAATCTGGCGGGCGGCCGCGCGGTTCTCATCGGTTACGGCCTGGCCTTCCGGGAAGAAGAGCAGGGTGTGGGTTAACGTCTGAGTATCAGCCCCAAATCCGACTCCGCCGGTGAAATCGGGATGGTTGGCGGGCAGGCCGCTCACCCAGACGTCATCAACCAGGTAAGTTCCGGACTTCGTTTGGCGAATCGAGAGAGCCGAATCAATCTTCCCGGGATAGCGCACCGATGTTGTTTCATCGGCCAGCCCGAAAGTATCCGACCAGCCGCTCTCAATCCAGGGTGCGAACTCGGCTGGTTGGTCCTCCTCGAGGACTTCCCACACCCAGGTGTACATTCCAGGCTTGCTCACTGGTTCGCTCAATTCTGCGCGGATCGGGCCCGGGCCTTCGGCCACCACTGTCACGGAGCCAATTTTTTCTGAGCTAGCCGGGACCACACCCGGCTCGGGAATGGCCGTGGGAGACACATACCACGCGGTGGCCCGGTACGTAACCGGAATAAAGGGACCGTCTTCAAAAGAACCATTGGTTCCCGGGCGGCGGCTCCACTCCCCATCTCGGAAATTCTCATCCGCGCGGGCCACGAAAGTATCGCTGAGGACCGTGCCGGTATCTACCACTTTCGCATCGGCCACGTGGGATATCCCGAGAGGCCGGAAGGGGAATTCTTCCCGGGAGGTTTCTTCCGGAAGGGCGTAACTATCAGCCCAGTCCGCGTGAATATAGCGGGAGTTCTCCCCCTGCTCGTTTTTACGCACCTCCCACACCCAGGTGACGAAACCGCGTTTGGGGGTGGAAAGTTCCGCGGTGAGCGTCTCCCCCGGGCCCTTAGCTTGGACCGTGACCGATCCCAGAACCTCGGCTCCTTCAGGGACGGTATCGCTGCGTTGCGGGGAGGTGCGCCCTGCCCAATAGGCGGTGGCCCGGTAGGTGACGGGCACATTTTTCCCCTTCACCTGGGTCCATTTTCCGTCCCCGTAATCCTCCTTGACGGCGGTGGTGAGAGTATCGCGAATAACGCCATCGGTATTAATAGGGCGGGTGCTTACCTTCGAGGTTCCCAGCGGCTGGAAATCATAAATAACTTCCCAGGTGCGCCCCGGAACATTGCGGGTGAGGGGATCGCTGACCGGGCGGTGGCCGTAGGTGATGGTGTCTTGAACGGTGCCATCGGCCCCGAAAATAGTCAGGGTGGTGCGAACCGGGGTATCGAAAACAGCCGTATAGCTCACCTGGCCATTCCCGGTGGCCGACCACGCCAGCTCCAGCGGCTTGCTATCGGTCACCCCGCTCCAGGTTGCGCTACCGCTCGCGTCAAAAACTGCCGGGCCGCTGAGGGTAATAGCCACGGGGATCCCGGGCAGCCACGCCTCGGAATTATCCGGGTGCACGCCGATGCCGCGGATCGCACCGCTGCGCTCCCCTTCGCCTTCCACGATTCCGCTCACGTAGCCGACGGCGGCGCTGGCGCGCGCTTCCCGCACGTAGCTTTGGGCCCGCTCCTCAATATCGGGACGCTGGGTACGCACCGCCTGCACCAGCTCGTTCACGGTCTCTTGAGCGCGCCCCGGACGCCCCGGGTATTCCTTTTCGAAATTAACGTGGATGAGGTAGCTCAGCGCAGCTAGGTTGAGGTCGTCCGTGGTATTTCCTTCATAGCGGTTGAGCAGCCAGGCCATTTGCGCGGTGCTCAGCTGCAACTCTCCCGGGCCGAGCGCTCGGGATTCGGTAAGGGTCGTAATATCGATCATCTCCCCGGGACCGGGATCAGCATATTTCGCTTGGATACACCAAATGGGATAACCCTCCACCGCCACCCCGTTAATTGATTGTGTTTCCGCGTAATGCGGCCCGAGGCGAAGATGGCCAACAATATTCACCCCTTTAATTTCGATGCCGCGGCCAACAGAATGATCCCAATCGGCACGCGCTCCGGCACCGCCGAAAAGACCGGCGCCCGCCAAAGCGAACACCATGAGAAAAGCAAGACATACCCGAATCACATATGGGGTCGGTTTCGGGCCCGTGGTTATTGCCATGGTGGATACGAGTCCTTTCACAATATTATTTTTATGCATGCTGAAAGAGAGTCATGCGAATCTGCATACACGGCGAATGTGCATGCGTAACGAACGTGGAGCATGCGGAAAACGCGGGCAGAAAATTACCACCGGCGCACAGCCGCTAGCCGTAGCTAACCGCAACTAACCGCCGCCCCCTATCCGAAGAGGCGCGCCACCGCCCGGTCAGCTGCGCGATAGTTCTGCGAGGCGCATTCCACCTGCTGGCCGATACGCGCGTAAATGTCATTCAGGGAGCGGGCCGCGGCATGCCACCGCATTTGTGCGGCTTCGTAAGCTGCCTGAGATTGCCCGTCCCAATCCGCCATCGCGGCGCGGATACGGGCATCTAGCTGCGCGAGTACCGCCTCGATGCGGGAAGCGTGGGCAGCCATATCAGCTGCCCCCGCGGAAAGTTCCCCAAAATGTGCACGAAGTTCGCTCATGACAATCCTTTCCATAAGTGCGTGGGAACACCGGCGCGGGCGCTGTTACGCCGCCGGCAGATCCCCAACTAGTGCGGCCATACGGGAAAAATCCGCGCGGGTGGCCGTGTCTGTTTCGGTAACGGTGGCATCCGCGCGGCCTAGGCGCACTGCGTAATCAGCCAGGAGCGCGAGCAACTTTTCACTTGCCGCGCGGTATTCTTCCAGCGCGGCGGCGAAGGCCACCGGAGCAGCACCGCGCCAACCGGCATGCCAGCCAGCGATGCGATCCATGGTGGAATGGAGGTGGGCGCGCAGATCCTCCTGGGCCTGGGTGACGAGCGCGCGAACGGTGAGAATGGAATCATTACTGACCCGCAATTGTGCGGTGGATACAGCCATACATCCCCCTGAAATACGTAGGTGGTGGCGCGCGGGTGGTGAGAGTTCCGCGCTTCGGACGCCGGCCGGTGAGGACCGGTGTTCCCATAGTGGCTGATAAAAGTGGTGCTTGTCGAGAGAGAAAAAATGTTATCCACAGGCATCTGCCCGGCCGGCGTGTCCCCCACAGGCAGACCGGCTTTAACCGACCTAGGGCGCCCGTGCCCGGCGGCGCCGTCGTACCTCACTACCCTGTTTCAGGACGACGACGCCGCGCCGCTTCCGCGGCGCCCTATCCGGCGTTACAGGAAATAGGCCACGAGAGCGACCATTGAAATAACAAAAGCGATGCCGATAATGGTGGCACGCTGCCAGAAGAGCCGGCGGCGTGGGTAGTAGCTCTGGCCCGGCTGGTAGCCGCCGAAATCATATCCGCCGCTCAGTTCTTCTTCGGATTCGATAGTGGGATCTTCCCCGGTGGCACTGCCGCGCTGCTGGTCATCATGCCGGCGGCCGAATTGGCGTTTCCTCACGGTTTCCTCCGTCTCCGGGTGGCTGGCTCCCGGTAGGAATATGGTAGTGCATCCATATGAACATGAGGGCTACTATCCTGGACGTATGTCGTCAAAGAAAAACAAGCCGGCCGGAACCCCGGCCCTCCTCGCCCTGGAGAAAACCGGCGTGGAGTTCACGATTCTTGAGTACGAACAAAGTTTGCATCACGAACACGGATTCGCCCTCGATTCCGCCGCGGAGCTGGGGATGGATCCCCGCGTTATTTTCAAAACCCTGCTGGCGCGCGTGGATGGCAAGTCGGTGTGCGCGGTGGTGCCAGCTGCCGCCATGCTCAATCTCAAGTCCCTGGCGAAGGCGGCCGGCGGTAAAAAGGCCGCGATGATGGATCCGCACGATGCCGAGAAACTCACCGGCTACGTGACCGGGGGTATTTCGCCGCTGGGTCAAAAACACCGCAGCCCGATTTTTATTGATTCTTCCGCACGCGAGCTCGAAACGATGGTGGTCTCGGGTGGGAAACGCGGGCTCTCGGTGCGCCTAGCACCGGCTGATTTAGCGGCCGCGGCCCGCGCGGAATTCGCGCCGGTGGCTGATTTTAGCCGGCACACCTAGGCCGGCCCGGCGGCTCGGTACCGCCCGCGCTCTTATACCGGCCCGCTTATTCAGCCGGCCCCGATTCCAGCGCCGCTACGTCCACGTACCACGGCCCGCAGCGGCGCAATGCCCGCATATCCAACTGCTCGGCGAAATCCGCGGCTGTGCGCACCTCCAACCCCAGCGAACGCCCGATGAGCGCCAGCACATCGGCCGGACTCCAGCCGTATTCAGCGAGCGCCCGCATCGTCACGGCCCCGTCGCGTTTGGCCAGCCGCGTGCCCTCCCGGTTGAGAACCATGGGCACATGCCAGTACTCCGGAGTGGGGGCCCCGAGCAAGCGCTGCAAATACACCTGCCGGGGCGTGGACGGCGCCAAATCCGCACCGCGCGTCACCTGGGTAATACGCTCGAGCGCATCATCCACCACGGAGGCAAAATTGTAGGCGTAACGACCATCGCCGCGCCGAATCACAAAATCGTCGACGACGCCGCTCACTTCCCCGCACACCTCATCGTGGATGGTCAATTCTTTCACCTCGGTGCGCAGCCGCAAGGCCGGCTGGCGGCCCACCGCCGCGAGTTTGGCGCGGCCGGCCCGCCGGCCGGCCGCACTCAAATCCCGGCAGGTCCCCGGGTATATCCCGGGCGCCCCGTGGGGCGCCCGGGCGGCGTCGGCTAAATCACGCCGGGTGCAATAACACTCGTAGAGCAGTCCGCGTTCCCACAGGGACGCGAAGGCGGCGTCGTACCCCGCGATGCGGTGGGATTGGACCTGGACCGGGCCGTCCCAGGTGAGCCCCAAGGCCCGCAGGTCCGCGAGCTGGCGCTCTTGGAACTGCGGGCGGGACCGTTCGTCCATATCTTCCACGCGCATGAGGAAGCCGCGCCCGCTGCGCCGGGCTAAAGCCCAGGCGAGGAGCGCGGTGCGGAGATTCCCGAGGTGTAGGTTCCCGCTCGGCGAGGGTGCGTACCGGCCGTACTCCACGGTTTAGGCCAGCGAACCCATCGGATCCCAGGCGGGCAGCACTTCCGGTTCGGTGTCCAGAGCGGCCAGCAGCTCGGCGGAGAGGCGATCCTTGGTGACCGCAACTTCGAAAACGTGCTGGTCGAACCAGGAATCGTTCATGGTCCAGAAGCCCTTATCGGCGTGCTCATCGCCCCAGGAGTTTTCAATGCGCCAGCGGCGCGGGCTGCCGTCTTCACGCAGGTCAACGCCGGTGAATACCATGGCGTGCGTCATCATCGCTTCGCCGTAGTAGAGCTCATCAGCCTTGGACATGGCCAGGTCAATCCCGTAGGTACCTTCGTAATCGTAAAGCTGGCCGTCCCAAATACCGCGTTCGCGATCCGACTGCTTGCCGGTATCGCACCCCATCCACACGGGCTGACCATCCTTCAGGGTGGCGATGGTCGCTTCGCGGATAACCTCGATGGGCACATTCAGGTAGGTGACCGGCTTGGCGCCCACCACATTGCCGAGGCGATCCACGGTGTAGAGCTTGCCGTACTCATTACGCGGATCATTGACGATACACACGTACTGATCCAGATCCGGCAGGTACTTCTGCGCGAATTCCACCGGGGTCATCTTCCCTTCGCGGTGGAAGTTCCCCTCCTCGTCTTCGTACTGCCATACAAAGCTTTCCGGCGGGGTGCCCAGGTGGATAGCCAGCACCCGGTAGACCTGCTCCATGAACTTTTCGCGTACGGCTTCACGCTGACCGGCTTCCGCCTCGCGAATATCGTGGGCGGCGCGGCGCAGCAGCATTTCCAGGGTGCGGTTCATGAGCTGAGTATTGGAGGAAGATTCCGTTTCCGGCATCGCGAACTTCGGGCAGGCCCCGTACTTGTCCACCAGGGCCACGAACATATTCCACTGCCCGCCGTCCCCGATGGGATCGGAAAGCAGGTAGTGCACGGTGCGGTCATCAACCGGGCGGTCCGCCAGCTCAATCATGGAGGTGAGGAAATAATTGGCCTTTTCCAGCTTGTCGTAGAAATGCTGGAAGGACTGGGAGAACTCGAAGTTCTTCAGGCCGGTGGCGCGATTGACGAGCATCTTCAGCGAGCTAAGCCCGGAGAAAAGCCAGCAGCGCCCGGATTTCTTCTGGTTATTCACCTTCCAGGTGTCCACCTTCACCGACATGGACGGATCAATCGCGTTAATAACATCGCGATCCTGGGCGACCTTCGTAATCGAGGTCTGGGTGACGGCGTTCTGGACGATGCGGGCGGTGCGATCCGCCGCGAAATCCGCCGCAAACTTCTTCACCATATCGGTCTCAAGTGCCTGGGCCATTCATAACTCCTTCATTGTCGTAACTGTGCCAAGGTCCCTCACTATGCTACCTTGCAGGCGCAGGCCCGCCACGGGCATGTGTCCCGAAAGGTTATGTATGCGTTTTTCGATTGGTCGTCCCGGCGCTTCTCATCGTTCCGGTGCTTCTGGGAACCGCGGCCGCGCCTCCGGTGCTTCCGAGCGCGCCTCCGGCGCAGCTGCTCCTTCGCCGCACCGGCGCATGTGGAACGTGATCGCCGCGCTGCTGGTGGTCCTCGCGGTGGCGCTGATCCAGTTGTGGCGTGCTGATTCGGATTCCGCGCCGCAGTCGGGCGGGACCGGCAGCGCGAGCCGCGGCAAACTCACCGCTTCCGAGGCGCTTTCTGCCCTGAGCGAGCTCCCCGGGGGCCGCCCTGATTCCGGGCGTGGTTATTCGCGCGCCGAGTTCGGCCTGGGAGATGGCTGGCCCGATACCGATGGGGACGGATGCACGGTGCGTAACGAGGTGCTGCGCCGCGATCTCGCGGGAGTCACCTTCTGGGTGGGGAAGTCTACGCCGCCAGGCTGCGTCGTCGCCACTGGAACCCTCCGCGACCCGTATAGCGGAACGGAGATTTCCTTTGACCGTGCCCACGCGCCCGAAGCGGTGACTATTGATCACGTTGTCGCGCTTTACGATGCGTGGCGGGCCGGGGCGCAGGACTGGGACGCGGATACGCGCGCGCAATTCGCCACCGACCCGCTCAATTTGCTCGCGGTTTCCGGGACGGCGAATAAGGAGAAGGGGCACGCCACCGCCGCGCAGTGGTTGCCGGATAACCCGGCTTTTGTGTGCGAATACGCCGCGCGGCAGGTGGCGGTCAAGCGTGCCTACGGGCTTCGGGTCGACGACGACGAACGTCACGCCCTGCACGAGGTGCTATCCGATTGCGTCCGGTAAGCCGAGGGTGCGGGTGGGTCTAGCTCTGGCTTACTCTGGCAGCGCCTGCTCGAGCCGGGCACAAAACGTGCGTTTTGGACCGTTAATCTCGTGAAATGTACGTCCCTGACATAAATCCGGGCTAAATATGTCACTGGCGTACATTTTGCGGGCGGGCCACAGTCGGGAGGTGGCCACCGGTGGGGTGAGGCTACCGGCATGCCGGCGCTGAGGACGCGTTTGCCCGTTGTAGTGGTACTGGAGAACATCGGGCCTGACAGAGTGGTACTACACGACAGAAAATCGGGGGTTGGTTGTAGCTCCAGTACCACTTTGCGATCCGGCCCGATGAGAGACGGGTGGGTGCTGGAACTCGCGGTCCCGGCACCCACCTGTGTTGGTAGAAATATGGATGTTAGCGGCGCACCGTTGGGGTGTCAGTACCGTTGCCGTCCCAGTCCCCGATGAAGAGATCATCGCTTACCCGCCCATACGGGAGGGCGTAATCAGCGTTTCCGCTCACCAGGGAGTTATTGACGTGGATGGTATTGCCACGGCGAATCGAGAGGGTATCCCGGCCATCGCCGTCGAAATCTCCCGCGAGGGTGGCATCGCCGGCCCGGCCGTAGGAGAAGGAGGTATCTGCTGCGCCGCTGACCAGGGAATTCTTC